>JAHEXM010000161.1:0-4355 GCA_023252115.1 Micrococcales bacterium
TCAGAGCTTGCGGGAACAGTTTGTGGAACGCTTTACCAACTCGTGGCGGGAAACCGAAGGAAGTCTCAGCCATACCGCCTGCGCTTGTAGCCAACAATGCAACGCCGACGACTCGCCGTTCAAACAATTCCGGGTGCGACGCCGCAAGCGCCATCACGGTCATTCCACCCATTGAATGACCGACGAGCAAAAGCGGGTTGTCACCTGTTACCTGATCTATGACTGACTTCAGGTCCTCCCCAAGTTGATCAATGGTCGTGTTGTCTGGATGACCCCGCCTTGAACGACCATGTGCGCGCTGGTCCACAAAAACGAGTTGGCCAAGGGACCGCAAATCGCGGCGCTGATAGTGCCAACAGTCTTGGTTGAGTCCGTAGCCATGACAGAACACGATCGTGAGTCCGCCGTCGTGCTCGGGATCAGCCCGCTTTTCAATCTCAACGTTCAGCTCGACGCCGTCTGTCGTGGTCACCCGCACAGTTCTTCCGCGCAGCTGTCCAAATGGTTCGCGTTCTTCGAAGCTTCGCTTTTTAATGCGGCGCCCAACGATGGCCTTTTCGATTGCGATGCCAGTGGCCAAACCAGCGACGAGTAACGCTGCGCCGCCGGTCAATCCGCCCTTACCAGGACCCATCACCGACCTCCACGAAAAACGCGCGGGATTCGCGGTCCGACGCTGGTGACAATTTCGTAGGGAATTGTGTCGCACGCGATCGCCCAGTCATCTGCGGTCGGTTCACCTCGAGTGCCAGGCCCAAACAGAAAGACTTCGTCGCCTTCGGAGGCGGCATCGTTGCCGAGATCCAAAACGAATTGATCCATGCAGACCATCCCCGCGACTGTGCGTACCTTGCCAGCGGCAAGCACCGGACCCACATTTGTTGCGTGGCGCGGAATTCCGTCGGCATAGCCGATTGGAACCAAGCCCAACGTAGACTCACCCGAAGTCACATACAGATGTGCGTAAGAAACTCCTTGACCCGCCGGCACACGCTTGACTTGGGCGAGCCGACCTACGACTGTCATGGCTGGCACCAAGCCCAGCGAAGATGAAGTCCCAACTTCCGGCCCCGGTGAAATCCCGTAGATCGAAATACCTGGCCGCACCAAGTCATAGTGGGTGTCAGGGAGCGCAAATGTCGCTGCCGAATTGGCCAGATGACGAACTTCGGGAGTGACACCCATCCGCTCGGCCAGTTCGACTGCCTCGTTGAAAGTTGCGATTTGCGCTGTGACTGTCGGATGCTTTGGTTTGTCTGCAAACACCATGTGAGACCAAAGGCCGACAATCGAAATCTCTCCACTGCTTTGCGCGACCAAAGCCGACTTAACCAAAGCTGGCCAGTCGGTATTAAACGCACCACCGCGGGCAAGTCCCGTATCCACCTTCAGATGAACACGGGCTGGTCGACCAGCAGATCGTGACGCCGTCACAAGGTCTGAGATTCCCCACGTCGTTGACACGCCCACGTCGATGTCAGCTGCAACGCATTCTTCGAAGCGATCGCCGGGTATGGCTAGCCAAGCGAGCAAGCGTCCGCTATCCCCGGCTGCACGCAAAATTAGCGCTTCATCAAGCAGTGCCGTCCCAAGCCATTCGGCACCACCCTGACGAGCCGCAAAGGCAGACTCAACGAGACCGTGGCCGTACGCATCCGCCTTTACGACAGCCATCACCTGGGCAGACCCGGAAGCTTCCACCAAGCGCGCTGTGTTGTGCCGGATGGCGTCTAGATCGATTCGGACTTCCGCGCGAAGGAAACTCGCATCAGAACTGTCACGTGGCGTTGCCTCAAACGATTCAGGCCCACTGTCGCTCATACGTCAATCGTCCTTGCATATGCAATGGCATCTGATAGCGAGTCCAATACATCAGTCGCGGTAACCGGTCGACCGCCTTGGGCAGCAAGTGTTCCTGCTTCACCGTGTAACCAAGCCGACGCACCGACAAGTTGTGCCACCGCATCATTGTCCAATGCGAGAGCGGCAGATGTTGCTTCGCCTTCGGTACTAGTTAAGCGAGCCGTTGCGCTGGCAAGCATCGATCCGATCAGACCGGCCAACACATCGCCGGATCCAGCAGTGGCCAAAGCGGATGAACTGTGATTGTTCGCTACCACTGTGCCTTCGGGTGTGGCAATCAACGTGCACGATCCTTTAAGCAGAATGACGGCCTGCATTTCGGCTGCGGCATTGCGCAGGACTGCAATCCTGTCTTCTTTTTCGCCCGAGCCAAGTTCGAAACCAAGCCGGGCAAATTCGCCTGAATGTGGAGTCAGCACGGTTGGTTGCCTCCGCGCATTGCGTTCTCGGATTAGTCCACGCATCTCGTCGTCCTTCGCAAGGACTGTCAGTGCGTCTGCATCCAAGACAACAACGGCTGGCGACTGCAGCGCCTCGACAAATCGGTTGCGCGACTCATGATCGGTTCCGCCGCCGGGTCCAACAACCCAACTTTGAACCTTGCCAGCTTCGGCTGGTCCACCGCCGCTGGCCACAACGTCGGGCCATTCCGCAACGACGTGATCGGCGGCAGATCCGGCATATCGGACCATGCCAGTTCCACCAAGGCGTGCGGAACCGCTGCACAGCACTGCGGCACCTGGGTACGCAGCCGACCCAGCGACAACACCGACGACGCCACGGGTGTACTTGTCATCAGTTGGTCCAGGCATCGGAGTGGCACGAACAACGTCATATCGATCGACGACAAAGACGTCGGGCATGGCGGGCAACACTTCAGCCAACCCGATGTCGACAAGGCGAAGGTTGCCAACATGAGTCGAACCTGGCATCGAGACCAAACCAGTCTTGATACAGCCGAAGGTGACGGTGATGTCTGCCGTGATGACCGCGGTCGGATCAGCAACCGCGCCGGTGTCCGCGTCGATGCCCGATGGCAGGTCGACTGCGATAACGCATGCGTGACTTGCGGTAGCTGCGGCAGCAAGCGCCGCAGCGGGACTACGAAGCGCGCCCGCTCCGCCAATTCCGACAATTCCGTCGATCACCAAGTCCGCGTCGTCGATCGCCGCAACGTGCCGAACCAGGTCGACAATCTCGACGTGTCCACCGGCGAGACACAGTGCTCGCTCACCGTCGGCATGGCATTTGTCAGCAAGCTGAATTGCGGTGACATTGGCACCCTGTTTCGCAAGAATGGCTCCGGCCCACAACGCATCTCCGCCGTTGTCACCACTGCCGATAAGCAGGACCACCGTGGAACCGGCGATTGCGACATTCGCTTCGGATAGTTGATGAACACAATGCTTAGCCAAGCCAGTAGCAGCTCGCTGCATCAGAGTTCCATCCGGGACAGTCGCCATGAGAGCGACCTCCGCGGCCCTCACTTCTGCAACCCGATACGCCGACTTCACCCCCCTATCGTGGCCTACCTCAATCCCGATCGCACACCTATCGCATCTTGAGTAGGTCCCGTTCCAATCGATCTGCTTTTCGCCGCCCGTAGACCGCGCAAATCCGATAAGCGATCAGCACCAGCACTATGCCGATCACAGCTTGGATAAAACCCACGACCCAGTTCGTCGATGTCCGACCGCTGGTGAACAGTGAGACGATTCCCCGCACGACCGGGTTGAGCCCAAAAGCCCACATGAAGTACATGAGATACGGCAAGACCAGGACGAATGCCCACCATGCCCATGTCGACGGCATTGCGAATCTGCGTTTGAAAGAGAACGGGCGGTATGGCGCCCAGATCGATGCGAGATTGCCGAGTGCAATCCACCCCACCACCACCCACACCTCATGCAAAATGTCTCCCGGCACGCTTCCCTGCTGACCAAGGATCAGGCGAAGCACCAGAGACAAGACGATAACCAGCGGTACGAGAACCGTGGCAAGCGTCATGTTCTTGATGAGCAATATGCGCGTCAAGCTCACATCAGCACGCAGAAACTGCACGACGCGATCCGCTTCGGGACCAAGCTGATTTGTATTGATCGGATCACTCAAAACGAAGCCGACGATGCCAGCAACCGCATTCGCTCGAACTATGCCGTCCACTCGATAATCCGTGTACCACGTCCAGGCCAGTGCGATCACCAAGTTGAAGGCAATACCGACCAACCAGATCTTGCGACCAAACCACGTCCAGTTCAGTTCGTACATGAACTGTTTTGCAAAGTGTCCTTCGTCAGGCGATGGAGGCGCGTGCGATTTGCGCTTGATCGGCGGGCCTGACTCCACCACACCAATCTAGCCAGCTGAGTGGCATTCGTGTGCGGTGAACTATTCGGCTTCGGCGATGACGTAGGCGAGAGCAACTCCTGCATCGTGGCTCAACGAAAGATGCCAACGAGTGATGTTCAACATATGCGCCGCGGCGGCGACGG
>JAHEXM010000161.1:4365-5045 GCA_023252115.1 Micrococcales bacterium
TTGCCCGCTCGCGTCGGTGACAATCTGGCAATCAGACCATTCCAGTTTTCCTGGTGACCCCAGTGCCTTCGCAACGGCTTCTTTCGCGGCGAATCGCACGGCCAATGATTCAGCAGAGCGCAACTGACCTTCACTGTTGTGCTGCTCGGCATGCGTCAGCACGCGCCCCACAGCGCCCGGCGTGCGCTGCATCAGGTCGGTGAAACGAGCAATGCCCACTACGTCCACGCCGATTCCAACAATCATTCGACGGTTACTGACTTTGCCAAGTTGCGCGGTTGGTCAACGTCGTGTCCCTTGACCGTTGCAAGTTCGCATGCGAAGACCTGCAGCGGAACCGTTGCAACTAACGGTTGCATCAAAGTTGGACATGCCGGTACCCGAATCAAATGATCCGCATAGGGCACAACACTCTCGTCGCCCTCTTCGGCAATCACAATCGTGCGTGCACCGCGAGCTCGAACCTCTTGGATATTCGAGACAATTTTTTCGTGGATCACGTCTCGTTCAGCTGGCGACGGCACGATGACGACTACAGGCATGCCTTCTTCGATGAGCGCGATTGGCCCGTGCTTTAGCTCCCCTGCTGCAAACCCTTCGGCATGCATGTAGGCGAGCTCTTTGAGTTTGAGCGCACCTTCGAGGGCGACTGGAAAGCCAACGTGGCGCCCAATGAACAG
>JAHEXM010000162.1 GCA_023252115.1 Micrococcales bacterium
TGCCGCGAACGAAACACCCGATTGTGAACTCATCGTTACGCGCAATGTCGCGGCTGGGTTGCTTGATTGGTGCGGGCGGCACGGCGTCGATCAGGTCGGATTCGAGTCGTCGCATGTCACGGTGTCGGAGTTGGCAATTTGGAATCCCCTGGCCGCCAGTCACGGCATCAAGTTGATACCTATCGATCCGTTGATCGAAGAAATGCGCGAAGTCAAAGATCCAGATGAAACTGCCCTGCTGGACCAGGCATGCGAAATTTCAGTCGCCGCTCTCGAAGTTGTGTTGCCGAAAATTTTCGTTGGCATGACCGAGGTTCACTTGGCACGGACCCTCGAACTTGCGATGGCTGATTTAGGTGCCGACGATCGCGCATTCGAGACGATCGTGGCTTCGGGCCCCAACAGTGCAATTCCACATCATGCGCCAACGATTCGCCCAATTGGTGTTGGTGACCTGTTGAAGATTGACTTTGGCGCAATGGTCGGCGGTTATCACGCAGATTGCACCCGAACATTCGTCACAGGGGCCCAACCAACGCAGTGGCAAGCTGAAATCCATTCCGTTGTTGCCGCTTCGGCGCAGGCTGGTCGTCAGGCTTTGGTCGCCGGTGTTGAGATTGCCCAGGTCGACGCCGCCGCCCGGAATATCGTCGCTGATGCCGGATACGGTGATCAGTTCATTCACGGCCTTGGACACGGTGTCGGGCTTGAGATTCACGAGTCACCACTGATTGCGGACTCCAACGCCGGTATCCTCGAGGCTGGCGTGGTGGTCACCATCGAGCCCGGTGTGTATTTGCCTGGCATCGGGGGAGTTCGGATCGAAGACACCTGCGCCGTCGGAAACCAGGCAATGACAGTCTTAACACCGATGGATCGCGAGCTCACGAGAGTGGGCTAGCGAGACTGCCAGGGGTTACGACTACTGACTCAGCAACGAAAGGCTGACTGTGGCAACGACGAACGACCTGAAAAACGGCATCGTGCTTAACATTGACGGCCAGCTATGGACAGTCATTGAATTCCAGCACGTTAAGCCTGGCAAAGGCGGGGCGTTTGTCCGGACCAAACTCAAGAATGTGATGTCTGGAAAGGTTGTCGACAAAACCTTCAATGCGGGTCTTAAGATCGAAACAGCAAACGTTGACAAGCGTGCGATGCAGTACCTGTACAAAGACGGGGACGACTTCGTCTTCATGGACACGCAGAACTATGACCAGTTCAATATTCCCGGTTCCGTTGTCGGTGATTCCGCAAAATTCATGCTTGAGAATCAAGAAGCAGTGGTCGCTCAACACGAAGGCACGGCGCTTTTTGTGGAACTACCTGCTTCAGTTGAGTTGGTCATCGAATACACCGAGCCAGGTATTCAAGGAGACCGCTCCACGAGCGGCACCAAGCCAGCCAGACTCGAGACAGGTGCTGAGATCGCGGTGCCGCTGTTTCTCGAAGTTGGCGAGCGAATCAAAGTCGATACTCGCGACGGTGGTTCCTACATCAGCCGTGTGAACAACTAGCCAGGTCGGGGAATCACGAGATGCCAGCGCGTAGCAAGGCTCGCAAGCGCGCGCTCGACGCTTTGTATGAGGCCGATCTTCGGGGCACGAGCGCGCCCGAGGCTTTGAGTTCGCTGAATGACCGGCTCGCGAATCCGATCAACCCTTACGCGGCCGAGATTGTTGCTGGGGTCACGACGCACGCGGATCGCATTGATGAACTGCTTGCGACTTATTCGACTGGCTGGCCGCTGGATCGAATGCCAGCAGTCGATCGCAACATCCTGCGGATTGGGACCTGGGAAATCCTGTGGTCGGATGTTCCGGATGACGTGGCGATTTCCGAGGCCGTGTCACTCGCAACATCACTATCGACCGATGAGTCCGCGGGATTCGTCAACGGTTTGCTTGCCCGAATACTCGAAGTGAAGCCACACCTCGTCCTGGGTTAGTCGGCGCGCATCGGGCGACATCCAGGCAGCGTGGGTAGGTGAATATTCAAGCGTGTAGGGTCCAGGCATGAAATCGTTGAAATCTGGATCACTTGCTGTTACCGGCGCCCTCTCACTTGTTGTTGCAGGGGCAGGTTTGTCGCAATCGGCTATTGCTGCGACCGCTGATACGACTCCACCAGTCGTCTCGAATGTGGGCATTCCCTCTGGGAGTACCGGTGCAACAGTCACGTTTTCGGCCAGGGTCGTTGACCCGGACTCCGGCGTCAACAAGGTCTATTTGAATATCAATGACGCGTCGGGCCGCAACGCCGCCGGTATCCGGCTGTGGGATGACGGCACCAATGGTGACGTTTCAGTTAAGGACGACACTTTCACTGCAACAACCACACTTGCGCTTAAAAGCGGAACCTACTCACTTGGTATCGACGCCTACGACTCCAAGTACAACCATGCCACCCCAGCTGAAGGCACCCTCGTCGTGAATGGCTCCAGCTACACATGGGCGCCGCTAGACGCAGGGTCGACACCAACTGCGTCGCCGCCGCAGCCAACTCAAACAACGCAGCCAACCCTCACGCCGACACCAACGCCGACGCCGACGGGACCCGGTCCCCTCGTGTCCGAAGTGATGGCACCAAGCGGGGCAACGACGAATGCCGTAGCGGTGTCGGCCAAGGTCGTCGATGCGACTTCCGGTGTGCGAAAGGCATACCTATATTTCGATCAACAAGCACCGTCGGGCCGCAATGTATTGGGGCTCACGATGTTAGACGATGGAACAAACGGCGACGTCGTGGCAAAAGACGGTCGCTACACAATCGCAGCAAGCCTTGCATTGCCTGCTGGCACCTTCGATGTTTCGATCCTCGCCCTCAACGGCAAGTACGACCAGGTCAAACCCCGCATCGCAACAGTGACAGTCAGCAGCGGTGCGTACACCTGGAACAACCTCACGGCTGACGGCCCCTCGCAGACCGCAACTTCAACCCCCACCTCAACAAACACCTCGACGCCTACGTCAACGCCTACGTCAACGCCTACGTCAACGCCTGGAGTTCCTGATGCCGTTACCCCGTGCGGTACTTCAGGTTCAGCACCGGCGCAGTGGGATCACGTGGTGTGGATTGTGATGGAAAATCACGCTTCGACAAACATTCTTGGCAATGCTCAGGCGCCGTACTACAACAGCCTGATCAACAAATGTGGCTATGCCTCGAACTATTCCGGCATCTCGACGCCATCCCTGCCGAATTACATCGGCCTCACCTCAGGTGGTTTACAAGGAACTGGTGGTAGCGATGCCAATCCAGGATCGTGGCCGCTGAATGTGCCCAGCATCTTCTCGCAACTGGGCAGCAACTGGCGCGCGCTCAACGAAGACATGCCGTCGAACTGTTACAAGAGCGACAGCGCTCAGTACATCGTTCATCACAATCCCGCCGCCTACTACACCAATATTTCCGCTGGGTGCGCCGGTCAGGATGTCCCATTGGCAACGACGGTTGTGCCAGAAAACACGTGCAACCAGTCAGTCACACCGCCTGCCGTCTGGGATCTGTCGGCCAAGTTCACTTTCGTGACGCCAAACAATCACAACAACGCTCACAGCGCGTCGATCTGCACCGGAGACAATTGGCTATCAAGTGTTATTCCGCCGATTCTCAACGGCGCCCAATACAAACAAGGGCGCACAGCAATTGTTATTACCTATGACGAGGGAAGCGGGTCGAATCAGCAATTGGCCACCACCGTTATCTCGCCATCGACTCCCGCGGGCATCAAAGTGGGAACCGCCTTCAGTCACTACTCGCTGCTGCGCACAACTGAGGAGATGCTGGGCCTGCCGTCGTTGGGCAATGCAGCAAGTGCCAACAGCATGCGTGCCGGCTTCAACCTTGGGTAGGTGCAGCGGCAGCGTGGACTGGTGGCCAGCCGCACAGTCGCTCGATCAGTGAGTGTGTGGTGTCCATCGTGAGCCGTCCCAGTAGCGCCACCAGGCGGCGCGCCACGGATCGCTATACCAACCGGGACGCGGCAGCTGAATCACCCGAGGCCACGGCGGATAGACAGGCGGACGTTGAATCGTCACGGGCGTTCCCTTGCCGCGCAACTTCATGGTTATCAGAATGAAAGCAACTGCTTGAACGATCGTCTCGGCAAGTGAAGTCCACAGATTCGAATCGCTTGAGGTAAACAAGCTGGCTGATCCGAGCACCGAATCGCTGGTCGTGACAACCAGCGAGGCAAGCACGTTGTTGATGAAGTGCGCCCCCATGCCCAGTTCAATCGTTCCCGACGTGTGCGCCACCCACATCAAGGCGAAACCAAAAACGAAGTATTGCGAGATGCCGACGAAGTAGGTAACCCCGTCCAAATTGGCGACCTCGGGATTCCACATATGCGGAATCGTGAAGATAACTCCAATAACGATTGATTGGATCCAGCGCCGTTTCGTCAACAGTGAAAGCCATTGCGGCAGGTAACCGCGAAACAGAAACTCCTCGGCGCTGGTTTGGAAAAACAAGAAGAGCAGGCACACGATTGCGTTCGGGATGAATGCCTCGGCATTGAATGACCAGGTGACGGAATCAACGCCCGTCAGAATGGTCGACAGCCCCAGGACAATCATTAGTCCACCCCAGATAGCCATCCCGAGCAGAATGAGGCGCCAGTTGATCCGGGTGAAAGGTGTGATCAATGTCCGCCAAGGTCGCTGGTGAAACCACCGAACGACTAGCGGAGTAGCGACTAGCAGCGGCAGGAACGTCAGCAACTCGACGAGATTATTGGCCCAGGTTGATCCAAAAATGTGATCGGTGTCGACCTTCTTGCCCGAGATTTCGCCTGGCAACAGGAACGGCAGTACCAGGTAAGTGGCAAGTGACAACCACACCGCAATGATGGTGATGACACCGCACGCGTAAAACCACCATCGACATTGCCCGATACGGGCGAAGTCCAGATACGAGTATCGGTACGGTTTCGGGTTCGCAGATGGCCGTGGGGCGGTGCTCAGCGCCGGAGCCATCGACATGTCGTTCATTCTGTCCGCCAGGATCGCCTGATGCGTGCGCACTGCGTTGCCGAGAC
>JAHEXM010000163.1 GCA_023252115.1 Micrococcales bacterium
AAAAGTCCCAACTGAATGGATTTCTAGTTCGTTCCACGCTGAACTACTGAAAGCGGGTCTCGTCGTCAAGACGGGGCCCGCTTTCATGTTTCCACGACGTTTGTCGGGTCCATGTCCGATATGGCTAGGCCAAACGAGTTGGCAAGGAGCATGTACCTCGCGATGATGATCAATTGAGGTCACGATTGATTGGTGAAAGCGCGAACGGTTGAACTCACCCGTCGGCTACGTCTTGTGGGGGCCGCGGCCGTTTGTATCGCAATGGGTCTTTCAGCAATCCCGGCTTGGTCGCAACCGGCAAGTGCAGCGTCCCAGCCCTCACCGGCAACACCTTCCCAGTTGGCCCAACGGGCTGGCGGAAAACCGGGTTCGACCTGCAAGAAGAAAAACCAGACAGGGACGTTTCACGGAACGCAAGTGAAGTGCACAAGGTTCCGAGTCAAGAAAAAGACGAAATTCGTCACCGTGTGGAAATGGGCCGTTGTGCATGCCGCTAGCCCGGCACCTCCGAACACTGACACTGGTGGGGGATCGGGGGGATCTGCTGGCGGCTCGTCAATTACGTGGTCATGGACCGGATCGACCTGGCAGCACTCAAATGGAACCCTCCCCGAATGCCCCGCCACGCCGTTCACGTTGCCTACGGACGGCTCGCTCACGGGCGTGACGACGATCCTGTACCCAGGGCAAACACGCGGTGGCAACTACAAACCGCACGGCGGATTCGGATACGCGACCTCGACCGCGCCGGACTCGGTCTCAGTGGTGGCACCGTTTGCTGGATCAATCGTTCGCGGTGTGCGGTACTACGACACCAGTAGTGTGGTCTACGACGGCCAAGTTCAGTTCATGATTGACATCATTAATCCATGTGGACTGATGATTCGCTTTGATCACTTGAGGGCTCTGACTCCTACGCTTGCGGGTGTAGTCAGCCAGCTCCCGTCCCCGACGTCGAGTAGCGCAACCACCCAAATCACTCCGGTGGCAGTGACCCAGGGTCAACAGGTTGGGACTGGCGTTGGCTTTACCGACACAGCAAACAACGTCTTCTTCGACTTCGGTTACTACGACCTTAGATCCGTCAACGGCACATCCCATTCAGGCGAGCTTGCTGGATATGCGCGGTGCTGGTTTGACGACTTTGGCTCATCGAACGATCTGGCCATTCGCGCACTGCCGTCACGCGATGGGGTAGCGGGTACCACCAGCGACCTCTGTTGAGCTTGGTTAGTCTGGCGACCCAATCTTGTTGGGGGTGGCTATGGGTTTCATGGACTTCATTGATCCGTCAAAGGCGGACACTGAACGAAAGCTTCGTGAGGAACTCGCTGATATCTCGCACAACTTGAAGCGGGTCATGGAATACATCCACCTGGAGTACGAGCGCAATCCTCTGCTCGAAATTACCCCCGAAGTTCTCAAGTTCCTGCGCGACGGGAACGACTCCGCTGCTGTCGAGTCCTTTGCACAGACCCACAACGTGAACAATGCAACCGCGGCCAAAGCACTGCAAAAGATCAAACTCAAGCTCAGCATGGGCGACTTGAACTACCCGCTGAGCGACTAAATCAAGCGCCCGGAAGCATGCGCAGTAACTGCGTACCGCTGTCTTGAAGTTTGTGCGCCAAAGCTGCCGCGGGTCGACCGCATGTTCCCAAGAGCTCGGCATCTAACTGCGCGAGCTGGGTGAAGACCGGTGCCAGAGTCTCGCGCGTGGTCGGGTCAGCCGTGCGCATCAATTCTGCTGCCCAGGGCAGGAGTTCGGCGCGGACCCAAGCATGCAACTGAGCTGCCTCAGCGACGGCCCAAGTGCCGTCGTCAACTGCTTCTTGCACATGCTGGACCAGCCTGCGCATGGCTGAGTCGATGATTGCTGCATAGCTGTCGGGGGTAATTTCGCTTTGCGGGTCGCTGTGGTCGCGCTGACTGGGAAGGCCCGCGATCGCAGGTTTCGCTTTTGATGTGATGCTCATGTCGGTCCTCCCGGGGTTAGCTCCATGTGTACGGCTCGAGGTTCTCGGTTGCGAGGCCCGAACGGGTGACGATTCGCCCATTCTTCATCCGTTGTGCAAATTCGGGTCGCATTCGCGCGGCGGATTCCATGATCAACATGGGAGGGTTGCCCCATGACAGCCAAATCAACTGTTCATGGCAAATGGAATGTGCTGCCGGATTTGGGCAAGATCCACATGAAGTCGAGCCGCGTTGGTCTGATCACGATCAGTGCAATTGCTCCGATCGTTGGTGGATTCGCCGATTGGCTGCCACATAAGGCGGACATGAGTCTGGACATCGACTTACACAACATCACTACTGGCAATCGAATGCTGGACGGCCAAGTTCGCAAAGTCATCCTGAGTGGTTCCGATGGAATCTTGCGCTTCAAAGGCGCGGGCGTTGCGTCCGACGATGAACTTCAATTCGACGGTGACGCGGTGTGCGGCAACATTGTCGTACCAATGTCGCTCACTGGAGAGTCGCAGGGTTTATCGGATGAAGGGATCCTCGACATCGTGCTTGGCGGGCTCGCCAGCTTTGAAGATCTGAAACTGCCCATCCCCGGCTTCCGTCATATCGACAAGATCGACCTTCACATCGACGGCGATATCAAGCTCGGGAAAAAATAAGAAGCTGCTACGGCTCGATGTCGTCGGCGACCTTGCGCAAGACCTTTGCCATTGCCGCAGCTTTAGCATCGTCTGGGTACTTGCCGCGGCGCAGACTGTTGGATAGTCCGTCGAGCAACTTGATGACATCTTCGATGACCGGCGCCATGTCGTCGGCAGGTTTGCGCAGGGCCTTGGTCACGCTGGGTGCCTCTTCGAGGACCGTGATGCTCAACGCTTGCTTGCCCCGTCGACCGTCAACGATTCCAAATTCGACCCGCGATCCTGGTTTGAGATCCGGGACACCGGCCGGAAGTGCGCTTGCGTGAACAAAGACATCCTCGCCTTCGTCAGACGCAACGAAGCCAAAGCCCTTCTCGGTGTCGTACCACTTGACCTTGCCGGTAGGCACGGTGTGACCCCTCACTGATTGGTTGGCTGTCGCCTCGACATCGCCGGGCTAAACCTAGCGAAATGACCTTGATGTAAGGCTATCCCGCGAAACCCGGCGGTGCCCACTTTGTTAACGCAAACCCAGCTGCACCCCCATAAAACGGCGGCGGGGCACGACTGGCTTGACCACCCGCGTACCGTAGGTCTGATGACTGGCAAATCTTTACCGTCGAAAGAGCGCACCAGTCCGCGCACATTGTCTGACGATCTTCGACGACGCAATGACGAATCGCTGGCCGCCCTCCTTCGCGCCCGGTCCGATTTACTTGATCCAGTTCCAGCTGACCTCAGCCGTCTTGCGGCCCGTGCGTCATCGACGGCAAGCGTCACCCATGCCCTGGACGGGCTTGATCGAGCTGCGCTTGAGGTTCTTGACACGCTGGCCGCGCTTCCCGGCGTGGTGACGCTTGGCGAGCTGGCGACAGTCATTGGCAGTGACGACGCCTCCCTCCCGCGAGTCAGAGCCACCGTCAACCAACTTCGCGAGCGAGCGTTGGTCTGGGGCGACGAGCCGACTAGCGAGGATTCCAAGCTCAACGTGGTCGTCGCTGTACGCGAAGTACTGCGCGGGGGCAACATTGTCGAGAATGTCGATCTGGGGATCACCCAACCGGAACCGACTTCGAAAATTGATCCTGCACTGTGTGAGCAGGCGTGTGGTGAACAAGCACATGCTGCACTGTCAGCGATTGAGTCACTGTGCGACCTATGGGCAGCGACCCCTCCTCCAGTGCTTCGGGCTGGCGGGGTAGGAGTGCGCGATGTTGCTGTCGTCGCCACCGACCTGGGGTGTGACGAGACTGCTGCAGCGTTCTGGATTGAGCTCGCGGTCAGCGCTGACCTGATTGGTCGCGACGGTGAAGTTGATGAGCGCTACCGACCAACGACTGAACTCGACATCTGGCTGGACCAAAGCGCGGCGCATCGTTGGGCTGAGTTGGTCATTGCCTGGGCACGCAGCATGCGACTTGCTGATGATTCGATCAACGATGCAAACCAGCGTGCAAATCCGTTGAGCCCCGGTCTCGAAAGAGCAGTGGCACCGCGTCTTCGTCACGATGTACTCACCGTACTTGCCGATTGTGAACCCGGAACTGGCGTCGACCGTAACGAGATCCTGCGAGTGCTTGACGAACGCCTTCCCCGTCGCCGCGGCGCATTGCGCGATGGCATCGTGACCTCCACATTGCGCGAAGCAACGTCGATCGGGCTGATTGCATTCGAAGCTTTGAGTGAACCTGGCCGGATTCTTGCGACATTCAACGATGGCGTTGCGCCGGTGACTGCGGAGATGACCCAAGATATTGCCACCGCAATTGGCCGCACGATGCCGCCCATGGTTGACCATTTTCTGATTCAAGGTGACCTCACCGTGGTGGTCCCAGGACCCCCGGATCCCCAGTTGCGTAAGTCGTTGACCTTGCTAGCCGATATGGAATCGACCGGCGGCGCCGTGGTGTATCGGGTGACGTCCGCTTCGCTTGAGCGAGCGATTGATCTTGGGTGGAACTCCGAAGAGATTCTTGATTTTCTTCGGAAGCATTCGCGCACCGACACCCGCAAGCACTTGAGTACCTGGTTGGTGATGCACAGCGCCGCCATGGAGAGGTCCGAGTTGGCGCTGCTTCTTCGTTCCTGACGAGCGAGGACCCGACAGTTATTGCTGGACTGATAAATGATCCACGCGCACAGTCATTGGGACTGATGCCGGTCGGGCCGACCGCTCTTGCTTCACGAGCCACGCCGGAAGTTCTGCTGGCGTTCGTTCGGGACCACGGCATCTCGGCGCTGGTCCAGGGTCGCGATGGCGCGCTCAGTGCTCCAGCAAAGGCACCGAGCATGAAGCGTGCACCGGCAGCGCCAACCCGTTCCCATGGAATTCACGTTGCGCCGGACTCAGTCTTGGTTAGCGCAGTAGTTCGGGCGCTCCGTTCTGGCGACGAAGTCCTGCATGAAGTACATAAGCCTGAC
>JAHEXM010000006.1:0-11650 GCA_023252115.1 Micrococcales bacterium
ACCTTTATCACCCGACCGAGTGTTTTTTGACCGACCTGCCCGTTTTGGTAGAGACCTCGCAAATCGGGCTTATGCCACGCGCTTTCGAGAAACTCCCAAATTTATGCGTCGAACGCCTGTCGCAATTCGGCGATATCGAACTTGACCATCTTCAAAAAGGCCTGCGTAACGCGATCACATTGTTCATGAGTGCCCGTGGCCAACATGTCATCCATCTCGGTAGGGATGACTTGCCATGACACCCCGAATTTGTCCTTGAGCCAACCGCATTGGACTTCTTGGCCGCCGTCCGTGAGCTTTTGCCAGTAGTAATCGATTTCTTCCTGGTCGCCACATTTGACGACCAGGGAAACGGCTTCGTTGAAACCAAAACCGTGTTCCTGCGGACTATCCATCGCCGCGAACCATTCGTTGGCCAACCTGAAATCCGAAAACATCAACGCATCGCTCGCATTGCCCGGGCCTGCCTCTCCCCATCGAACGAGCTGCCCGACATTTGCGTCATCGAACACCGAGGTATAGAAATCGATGGCGCTTTCGGCCTGTCCAAATACATCGCCCGAAAACATCAACGACGGCAGGATAAACGGGCGATCATCACCATCGGGATTAGACAGAATCAACTGCCAGTCGACCCCGAAGCGATCGCTCACCCAGCCGTACCGCTCACTGAACGGGTAACTGCCGATCTCCATCCGGACATTTCCACCGTCGATTAGCTCCGCCCACAGCATGTCGAGACTCGCGCGCGCGTTGCCATCGCGAGACGGATCGAAGTTGACCATAAACGAGATTGATGGGTTTATCGCAAAGACTGGTCCAGCACTGATCGCCTCAAATTCGAATCCTGCAAGTGAGAACGCGACGATGTCGCAGTCTCCGGAAGGCGTGTCTCGGATCTTCCGCACACTCCGAACCGCAGAGTCCGGAAACACCGATGCATAGAATCGCGCTGCCTCAACCGCTTGGGTGTCAAACCAGAGATGCGGGACAATTCGTTGCCGTGTGCTCAACTAGTGCACTCCGTACCACCATTTTGATTGATGACGGCGATCTGGCAGTTGTTTGAAAGACTTACTCCAGTCGAGCCGTCGGACAAGATCACGTTGACCGGTCCCCTGCCAAAATTGACCCACTGCAATGCCACTGCTGGTAGGTAGTTCTGCGGCACCGGTTGTGGACCCTGCCACTCGTAAGTGCTAGTTGACGGAAACAGGTAAACCGGTTGATCGAGTACGCATCGGCCATCTGAGCTCCATTGGTTGCACCGCCCCGACAGAGCTTGCGGCCCGTTCGCAGTCGTGACGTGCATCTGCCAACCGTTACCGGAGAATCCCGCGTTAGCTATGGCCGATCCCCAGTTGGGCGTGGCGGGGACGCTCGATGAAGAGATAACCGAGTCCGACGTTGCCGCGTCTGTCGTGGTTGCACCACAACCGGCAAGAGTAGTAGCTCCAAGCAAACCCGCGCAGGCAATGGCAAGAGCTTGTGACCGGGTGGGTTTCATCCGAACTCCATTTCACCATGTGTCGCCAGTCTCTAGATCGTTGCGTAGACCTTGGTCCTTGGCACCTCACTTGAGCCCAATGGGTGACGGCATTCTCGCTCAACATGCTGAGTACATCTCTGCTTGGATGATCTAGTGCGAAAAGGAGTCGTTGTCGCGTGCGCGCTCACGGCGGCATTGACTTGCGGCTGTTCAACCCAATCCGAGACCCCGACGTATCGAGTACTTCAAGAAGACAAAATCATCAATGCAGACATGTGGGATCAATCGCCGCGCATGATGGCCGCTGGGCTTGGCTTCACCCAAATAATTGGCATACCAGGGCTGACTACTGACAACACCTCTTTGAGCAAGTCGCTAGTTGCTCTCGCTGGTGGCACATGGAACACCGTGACATGCGCAAATGGCCAGACTCCACAGCTGAGCAACTACACCTCTGCCGCGACGCCGGACGGCATCGCCAAAACATATGGACAAGACGTCTACTACTCCGATGGCCTGCCGGTTGAATTCAGTTGGCCACTGCTTCCCAGCACACTGACTGGTTCCGACTTCGCGGTCATGCTAAACAATGGCCAAGTAATTACTCCGCAAGTCGCGTCGATCTACCCCAACTTTGAATACAACGAACGATCAGTCGCCGTGCTGTTTGGTCATTTTGGAAATCGAATCGATCCGACGAAACCCGGGGCGCTGTATCCAGTATCGATCGCGGTGGTTAATGGCGGAACGGAACTGAAACTTGTTGGGCCAAATGCCAAGATCGTCAGTGCAGTTGGAATGTCAGCCAAGGCGCCCGGTTCTCCGTACACCGACCCGAGTGTCCCTCCCGACAAGCGTGGCGGCCCGAGACTTGTGGGCGCCAAGCTGAGTGTCATGTCAACTGTCGGTGATACTGGTCCCAAGGCCTTCGATCAAAACCTCCCGAACGACGGCGTAACACTTTATGGCGATCAGGCGCAGTACCGGTTGCGCGTGTACACGACGGGCGGAATGACACCGGATGGTGTTCGGGGGATGTACCCGACAGATTTCAGCCGCTTTTTCAAGCTGGTCGCCAAATCAGACAATGGGAACAACGTTGCAATTGTCGAGGCTAACCACGACTACACGATTGACGGTCAGTCCCTGCGAGTTGTCGGCCTTGCCGATCTTGGTAAAAAGCAAGACAGCTACGACGATTGCTACGGCGACGATAAGGACAACTACATCGACATCGTCCTGTCGGGCAGCAAGGTTGCCGTTAGCAAGATTACGACCGTGTACATGCCGTCGACTGGGAAGTACTCCCCGGTTTACAACCCCGGCGGCCCCGGAAACAACCCGGCTCCAGGCGTGCGCTATTCGGCGCCTAGCGCACCGATCAGCCAACCAGTCACCAACGCTTTGGATGATCCGCTGACTGTTACTTATCCCGCGGACGCGAAGGCCGAATGACGTCTGATGTTAGGAAGTAGGTACTGCTAACAACTGCTCGGGCGTATCGGGCAAATTAGAGACAAAGAGTGATGGTGTTTGGACCGTCGTGTCGTTCGACATCACGTACTGATTAATCACGCCGTTACCTGGGTTTTGGCTGGCGACGTACAAAACGAGTTTCCCGTTTTGTGTCGTGGTGGCAATTCCAGCGGGATGAGACAGTACGGCCGACCCTTGATTTGATCCGATCACTTGAGTAGATACACATCCGCTTGAGCAGGAACCGCCGTTCACAGCAACTGCTAGAACGTTGTTGGTGCCTTGAGCGCCAACGTAGAGATAGTTTCCGTCGGGCGAGACTGCCAACCCTGTTGGACCGCCTTGAGGTGATGTCTTCGAAAGGTCGAGTGTGACACCCATGAATGCGCCGCCAGTTGCCAAGTTGTAGGCCTTCACTTGGTAGCCAGTGCTATCAGCGACATACATCGTGTCGCCCACAACTTTTACGTCTCGCGGGGTGACAATCCCGCCTGCGGACGCTGCCACATTGTCCGAAACGGCGGGCGCCCACGTACCAGGCGGAACCGCTTTGTTTGTAGCCCATGCCGATCCGGTTGGCACCACCGATGCTTGGGTATTGCTGGCAGTACTGAATCGGGTAGACACCATGCTGTCTTGGCTCGTAACAAGTAGGTCGCCGCTCTTGTGAACGGCGAGTCCATATGGATGATTCAAACCCGCCGTCAGCGAGGACGGTGCATACGTGATGCCATTGCCGTATCCGCCGCCAGATAGTGGTGTGTACCGGTTGATCTGCGAAGCGTTCTTGTAGGCGCTGTTGACATAGAAGTTGCCGCCGCTATCAAATGCCATGCCGCGCGCCTCGTCGAGCGGTGCATTAGGGCTGTTCTGGATGACATTCGTGTCGACCGTTCCAGTCGCCGAATAGCCGTACACCGTGTTCACCCCGGGCGCCTTACCTCCGTGAAATGTTGCATAGATGACATCTGCTGAAGATCCCGCAGCGGTCGGCACTGGAACAGCTTGAGACGACGAGTCAGCAGATGACGCACACCCAGTAACAGCGGTCAATCCAAAAATGGCAATTGCGGTGAGCCCGAATGCTTTGTTCATTCCAGATATGTTCCTCAGTCCGTAACGGTTTCGCAAACCTTTGGATCATGAACTGCGCCAAGGGAGTCTCTTATGTACGGGTTCCTTCGATCAATCTAATTCCATCCATGATCTCGTCGAGCAGGCGCATGATGACCTCACCGTCAGCCGAATTGACCAGGGCCGCTCGCTCAATCAGGGAGCGCATACCGGCGCCCGAGAATGGGTCTTCACGCAGCTTTGCCATGGTGTCTGCGGCAACAGTCAATGTCACTCTTCGCCTATCCGCGCCTGCCCGCGCGCGTCTGATGTCACCGCGCCGCTCCAGGCGATCCAAAAGGCGCGTTGCATTCGCCGGCGTGAAGCCCACCCTGTTCGCCAACTCCGTCGCACCAATTGGTCTGCCGTCCCTCATCGCTAACTCAATAGTGCTGAGTGCCGTCAGTTCGGTTACCGACCAATCGTTGCGGATGGCTACGGCGCGGCGCACTTTCATGCATGCGACCACAACAGCATGTAGACGCCAATAGATGTCGGAACACATATCGTCAACCGCGAGACTTTCTGCCTCAACCACTTCGACTCCCATCGTCGGGTTGTCGGGTTCACCTTGATCCAACCGGCAAACACTTCGTATCGACTCGGTCACTGTAGTTGATTATTCACGGACCTACGACGAGGTTCGCTGCAATGCGGCGACTAATCGTTCGCACCCGCATGGAGTAGCTGCTCTCAAGTGCAGCTGGCGACTGCCGATACGCATGTAGTTGAAAATTCAGGTTACTTGTCGCTCGGCAAAAGTTCAGTGCCTCAACAGTTGGGACTCAAGAAGATGACGGTAAAGCGCTTGACCGAGACAGTAGTGCGTTTGTTCGTATTGGTTGTTGTTGCAGGCGCAGCCTTGATTGGATTTGGCCTCGCTGTGACTTCAAGTCCTGCAGCGGCTGCAATTACTTATCAGGGTCCATTGACCATCAACTCTCAAGGCACCTACACCGGCAACTTCCGCGGGACCGCAACAGCTCCAGCGATTTACATCAACACTGACCAGCCGGTGACAATCCAGAACTGCAACGTGACCGGCCCCACTGATAGCGACGGTGCTGCGTTGATCCAAGGGGCGTGGCACAAGGCAATCAACGTCACCATCCGGAATTGCAGCGGGTACGGCTATGACTCAGGGGTGAGCGGGAGTTCTCCTGCTCGTTTCTTCAGTACCGGTTCTCCTTTTGCTGCGGTTCACATTCTGAACAACGACCTCGAAGGAACTGGCGGAATGTACGTCGGAGGCGACAGCACTGCGACCAATTCCATCGTCGATATCCAACACAACAAGGCTCGCAATATCGATGGACGAGTTAGCGGTGGTGTGCAATGTGCTGGAACCAAATTCTGGTACTGCCACCGCAACTTCATCAGCGTTCGAAATCTGTCGTCCGATCCAAACATCGAAGTGGCCTGGAATGAAATCATCAACACTCCCGGTCAAAGTGCGATGGAGGATGTCGTATTGGTGCAAGGGTCCAGTGGGACCCCACTAACGGTCCCTTCAGATTCAAATAGCAAAGGCCCGCTGCGCATACATGACAACTACATTGGCGGCGCATACGACCATCGCCCTTCGGACACCAACTACAACTACACCGGAAGCGGAATCAACGCCGCGGATCCGACAACCGACGTCGCGCACACTCCCAACTACGTGTGGGTCTACGGCAACCAAGTCGTCAACTTCGATAACTATGGGATCGGCGTGTGGTCGGGACACGACAACCGCGTATTCGACAACCGGGTAATCAGCAGCAACCGGCTGCCCGATGATTCGCAAATGAACAACACATATGTCGGGCTCGTCGTGAAGGACCTGTGGAGTATCGGATCGAGCCGCATGTACAACAACCAAGTCACGAACAACACGGTTGGCGACACTTGGTCGCACAGCTGGGGCTCAAGCACCAACAACTGCATCAGTGATTCGTCCAGCGGCTACTGCGCATCCGTGTTTACCGGCAACAGTGACCTGAACAACGCGAACACTCACAAACTGGTTACGACAACCGACGAGGCAAACGAACTCAGTTCCTGGCAGCAAAAACTGGCTACCTCCGGGACGCATATCGGACCCCAGACGGCACCCGAGCCACCGACGTCACTTGGGTCATCGGCAGGTAATGGCACCGCAACCCTGACCTGGAGTCTTGCACCGGATGGCGGATCCGCGATTACCTCGTACCTCGTTGAAGGCGCGAATGCCACGACCAGCCAGCGAACATGGTCTCCGGTTACGGCAACAGTCAGATCGGCTTCTGGCACGACTGGCTCCGCCGACATTTCCAATCTCACCAACGGGATTCCGTACGTTTTTCGCCTGTCGGCTGTTAACGCAATCGGAAGTTCACTGCCTTCGACCGAATCAGCTCAGCCGGTAACACCCGTAGGCCCACCCGGGGCTCCAACTGGGGTACAAGCAACAGCCGGCGACTCAGCCGCAACCATCACCTGGGGTGCGCCCGCCGATAACGGCGGCATCTCTCTGCTTCCGTATCTGGTCGAAGTCTCGGCCGACAGTGGTCAGACCTGGAGTGCCGGGGCCCAACCGACTACCGAATCGGCTTATGTTTCTGGTCTCACCAATGGTGCTTTGTACGTATTCCGGGTGACGGCGCGGAACACCGCAGGCGTATCTGCCTCGGTGAACTCAAACAGTGTTACCCCAGTTGCACCTCTGCCCGTTCCGACCGCGACAGTGACCGCGGCGGGCGACGTGGTCGCAGCAAAGGCTCAACTCCGAGGCAGCGCAAATCCAAACGGCGCCCCGGCCAAAGTGTCGTTCCTATTTGGAACGGACCCGAATCTGGTTGGCGGCACGACAATTACTGCGTCGTCCCCTGACGTCGACGGCAGTGTGGTCAAGCCCGAAACCGGCCAAGTCAGCAAACTCACGCCGGGCGTGAGGTACTACTACCAATTGCTAATCAGCAACGCCCAGCACGCATCCGCTAGCCCGATTGGATCATTCACCACACCAAAGTTGTCGACGGTGACCATCGGATCCGTTAGTGGTGTCGGCGCTTTATCCGCCACGGCCCATGCATCTGTATCGGGGAACGGACAGGACGCCACCGCTGTGACGTTCACTGTCAGCACTGACCCCACTTTCCAAAGCGGTTGAGTCGTGGTCGCGGCAGTCGAGCCACCAACAACCAAGACTGCAGCCAAGGACTTCAGTGCCTCGCTTCAAGGATTGGCCGTCAACACGAGGTACTACCTAATGGCTACCGCCACGAACACTTACGGAGCCGTCACGTCTTCGATAACTTCATTCACCACATTGCCGCGCTAGTGGTGGTTGGTCCTGAATAAGTGGAGGAATGGCGACTCGACGAATATTATTGATCAATCCGTTGCCGAACCTGAGAGGCAAGTATTCGTGGCACGCATGAGGATGCTCGGCATTGGAGTAGTTGCAACTCTCCTAGTAGTTTCGGGATGTGGCTCGCAAGTATCAAAGAGCACCGATCCTTCAGCGGCTGCGAACGATCCAGTTATCTATGCGTCCGGAGATATCGCCTGTGACCAAGGTGGCGTGTCTGAAGCAGAGGCGCCACGCGGCACAGCTGCTTTTCCGTGCGAGGCACAGCAGACGGCTGACGTCATCACGGGCGCAACATCCGCAGCCGCCGTGCTGGCGCTGGGCGACAATCAGTATCAATCTGGCCAACTCGCCGAGTATCTGTATACGTGCCCGACACAGCCGCCTGCCTCAGGTTGCTACAACGGATTCGATTACTCATGGGGAAAGTTTCTTGGCGGCGCCCGACATCCAGCGACCACCAACATTCTGATGCCGGTAACGGGCAACCACGACTACACCAAGAACGACGGTTGCAACTACTGCGGTTCGGACTATTTCGCGTATTTCAATGGCGGCACGGAACAGGCCCCCAATCCCACAGGCCCAGCCGGAACTTCGCTGCAAGGCTGGTACTCCAAAGACATTGGAAGTTGGCATTTGATCGCCCTCAACAGCGAATGCTCAAAAGCCGGCATTGGGTGTGCTGCTGGAACAGCGCAATACAAATTCTTGCAAGCAGACTTGGCGGCGACGAACCAGCCATGTATCGCAGCGTTTTGGCACGAGCCCCTGTTTTCGCAAGGCCAAGAGGGAGGCAATCCCGCGGTACTCCCGTTATGGCAGTTACTTGAAGCGAAAGGTGCCGACGTAATTCTCAACGGCCACAACCACGACTACGAGCGCTACCAGAAGGAAACCGACGGTCAATCTCCGAGCGCAACTGGCATTGCTCAGTTTGTTGTCGGGACGGGTGGCGCTGGACTACAAAAGCAAAGTAGTTCGGTTGTTACTCCACCGCAAGCATCCATATTTGTGACATCGACTAGCGGTGGCACACACGGCGTTCTTCAAATGACCCTGCACGCCAATAGTTATGACTACAAGTACCTTCCGACAAGCGACAGCACATTCAGTGATGCGAGTTCCTCGTCGATTCCCTGCAACGCAAAGACCCAATGAAAGCGTCGCGCAATTTTGGCTAGTCGATCCGGCTACTAGAGAACTGTCGCGAGCCAATCAAACATTCGCTGATCGACAAGTGTTCGCGCCATCGGTTCGCAGTGCCGATCAGCACCCTCGGCCGCGGTGAACTTCACCAATTCTTTCGGACCGGTGATGAGGTCGAACAGCTCGGTAGCCTGACCTGGCCAAAACTGTTCGCCTTCCGGGTCACAAATCATGATCGGCGTGGTGATCTGATGCGCAACCGGCCGGACGTTGTACTCCCCAACCGCCTTGAATACTTCGAAGTGCGTCGACATTCCATAGGGACGACTTCGGAACTGCATTTCACGTCTGGCACCTGCGCTGAATTTCAAACCGATGTCCATGTCTTTGTTGAACTTCTCGGCCTCACCATTGCTCAGAAGTTTCCGCAAATGCGACGGCAGGTTCGCGTACCAAGAGCTAGAAACGTCAACAACGCCAGGATCGGCCACCGCTGCCGCGACGCGATGTTCAAACGCAAGTGCCCGTGGAACCCAATACCCCGCCTGACTGATTCCGTAGAGCGCGATTTTGGACGAATCAACGTCAGCCCGGTCTTGAAGGAAGTCGACAACCGGTGTGATTACCGCCTCCCAGTCTGGTCGGAACGGGACGTCCTCTAAGAACAGCATCGATTGCTGACCTGGGCCGTCGAACAACAACGCGTTGTAGCCACGAGCCAACGCCGCAGACGCCGTGCTCCAAACGGCCGTGATCGATGCATCACTTCCGTTGTTGACGATCAGTGTTGGTCGTGCGGTCCCCGAGTCATCGACTTTGCAGAAGTACCCGGGCATCTTGTGTTCGCCGTACGGTATTTCGACCTGCTCCAAAGCAGGCTGGCACCGTTTTGCGAATTCATCCCAGCACCGTCGATGCTGATTGAATGTCGGAACGAGCGGTGATTCGTCCTTGAGGCCTTCAACTGCTTCGAGTGCATAAGAGTAGTAGGTGCTCGCGCGTAAGTACGCATCCCGCGCACTCAACTCATTGTTGCTTTGTGCGCATTCAGCCGCCACTGCTTCAATACGCTGACCAAGGCCCAAGAAGCCGTCGAACCATGCCTGGTCATCACCATTCTTTACGTGCTCAATTGTCGCAAGAATCTCGCCGGCATCGCCCAACCCGTAGCTCACCGCGCCGAGCGCGAGTTGAACTCGAAAGTCGAAGCCATCGTCTTTATAGAAGTGGTAGGCCATTTCGGCAGTTTAGGACAGATCCGTGGTATCCATCATTTTGTAGTGCGGCATTCGGAGTGCTGACGTCGCGAGGTGGATCGATCTTCAGCAACACCTGATAGTTGTTGCACCTACTTGTTACCGGCAATGCGAATAGCTGCATCGACTAGGGGCTGGAAGTCCACTGAAACGGTTCCGTCCGCACTATCCCCATCATTCCGCGACCGCCGAATGACGCATCGATTTCGCTATGTTGTCGCTGTGGCGGGCGCAAGAAAGCTGCATGCTGGACAGTTCTTCGCCCGGACTTGGCTTGGATGGGCTTATGCCCTGGTACTCGTCATTGTTTCGGCATATTTCTATTCGCTGAGCGCAAACGGTCAGAACGATTTCGCTAACGCGATTTCCACTTCAATCGACGCGTTCGACTCTGCAGTCGGCTGGTTGACGATGATCACCAGCGCGTTCCTGCCCAGTGGAAACCCATACTTCTGGATACCGATCGTCGTCGTGTCGATGGCTTGCTGCCAATGGCTGTTGGGTGCATGGTGGACGTTGCTAGTTGGTTTCGTTGGTAACTTCTTGCCGACCTTGATCGGTTGGCTCTACTCACTAGTCGCAATCGATCGGGGATGGATGAGCCAGAGCAATCGCGACGCCCAAAACTATGGCGTGAGTTACGTGGCGCTTAGCCTTCTGGGATCGCTTGCCATCGTGAGCCCAAAGCTGTGGATGCGAATCACGGCCGCAGTCGTGGCGATTCTGACCATCATCATCGTCTTTCGATTTTCCAGCCCCTGGGACTACACGATTTGGATGCATCTTCCTGCTCTCGCCTGCGGCCTCGTATTGGGCTGTCTACTTCGAAAAAGGGCGCGGCCGGGACTGTGGACACGTTGACCACTCCCGCGACGGCGGACCATCCGCTTCCAACTGCCGTTTGGGGGATCCGCCTCGCGAAGCTGACTCAGGTGCGATAGATGTTAGGAATGCGACGACGGATCTTGGCGGTTGCCACGATTGCCGCGTTGGCGGTGCCCGCACTGGCGGGTCCAGCGATGGCCAACCAGCGTGACGCCGAGCACCGATTTAGTCAGGTGCGTGACCATCCCGCGAAGCTCGAGCACTTCCTTGACTCCATGCCTAAAGGCGCCGACCTACACACCCATCTGACAGGCGCGGTTCGAACGGAATCTCTGATCAAGTGGGGAGCCGCAGATGGGTTGTGCGTCAACCTGCAAAGTCTGACGGCGGTCAGCCCACCGTGCACGGATGCCGCCCCACCCTTAACAAATGCGTTGGCAAGCAACTCGTTGCGCGATCGGGTTCTTGATGCATGGTCAATGCGCGGGTTCGATACGTCAGAGCAGTCCGGGCATGATCATTTCTTTGCAACGTTCGGGCTGTTTAGGCAAGTAATGCTCAATCGAATTGCAGATGGCCTGACCGAGATTACCGACCGTGCCGCGACACAGAACATCCTGTACATGGAGCCAATGACTTCGCCCAGCGAAGAGAGTGTGTACTCGGCGGTCGATCACGTCACATTCGATGCCAAGAAACTCAAGTCGGTGCGAAATCAGCTGGTGAGTGCCGGCATATTTCACTCGATGGGCAAAGCGAAGCAAGACACTGTTTCCGTACTCAAGAAAAGCAGGCAACAACAGCAATGCGGCACCAAAAAGGCCGCCAATGGTTGCAATGTCAAACTGCGCTTCGACATTCAGGTAGCACGGGATCTGCCGCCTCAGGATGTGTTTGGCCAACTAGTCTTCGGCTTCGAACTGATGAAACGCGACCCGCATTGGGCCGGTATCAATCTGGTTCAGGCCGAAGACGGTAATTACTCGATGCGTGACTACCGCCTTCACA
>JAHEXM010000006.1:11660-14607 GCA_023252115.1 Micrococcales bacterium
GAGTGGCCTCCCCTGCGGACCTGCGATTCCACATCCGTTCTGCCGTCGAGGTTGCAAGGGCGGATCGCATAGGTCACGGCGCAGACCTGAGGTGGGAAGCGAGGCCACGCCAACTGCTGCGCGAGATTCGCGAGCGCGGAACGTGCGTCGAAATCAACCTCACTTCCAATGCTCAGATCCTTGGTTTGCGCGGCAAGCGGCACCCAATCCGCGACTATCTCAAAGCCCACGTCAAAGTTGCGCTGTCGACCGACGACCAAGGTATTTCCCGAACTGACCTGACCGACGAATACGTCAGAGCCGTTCGAGAGCAGGGGCTGAGCTACGACCAACTCAAGCAAATTGCTCGAACCAGCCTGGAGTGCGCTTTCCTTCCTGCAGACCAAAAGCGAACAGAATTGGCCAAGCAGGCGATGCTGTTTCGCGCATTCGAATCAAGGTACAGTTCGCACTGACAGCCGATCCCAGCTTTGGCAGCGGCCACTTTCATCTTGCTAGATCTTGCAACGGCTGCGCAGCCAGTTCGGTGTTACGAACAGCATCGTCAATTACCCGCACCAATTGCGCGTCGGCATGCCTAGCTACTAGCGGTTTGTGCTGTTCCTCGTCGCGCATTTCAAGAGACTTAGCCAAGCCTTCGAGGGTTGTGGCACTTGTTTGAACAGCGACGAGATCATCCGCCGTGTAGGAATCAGGGGTTGCACGCAATTCCCGAGCGAATACCGAAGTTGCGTCACGCGTAACTTGGCAACCCGTGATAATTGGTGGAGCAAGTGAGGCAGCTTGCATGGCTGTCCCCGGCTCACCGTGGGCGCCAGCAATAGCGACATGAGCGTTCGATTCATGCAACAGAATCTGCCGCTTCAATCCGAGTAGGTCGTGCGCGGACTTAGTGCGATCGGCCGCAGCTTTCATGTAAGTCGCGGTTGCGCTAGCTACTCCACCGACGGCCGCCGGTATCAGCACGCGAGATTTGTTCGGCCACAGCAGGAGCGTTGCTGCAATACAGATCGCCGCTCCGATAAACGTGTCGATAATGCGCTCGGCAGACGTTTGCCAGCCAATCGGTGGGGCGTTAACAGTCATTGTCAACAGAAGGAATATGGATATGCCCGCTGCCCAATAGGTGTAGTTGACCCAGTGCAGCGCCACCATCGGAACGATGACGACTCCAATGACACACAGCACTGCGACGTTGTGGCCGGACAACGGAACTGACAACAGCCCCGCGGCAATCGCACCGACGATTGTTCCAAGGGTGCGCCGAGCAACAGATGTGAGCGTGTCACCGACTCCGGCCTTGAGTACAACGACGATCGTGATGCCGATCCACCACCCGTGAAGTGGGTTCAGCAATTCGGCCAAAATTCCGGCAACTCCGGCAGCAATCGCAACGCGCCCAGCATTCCGCAAACATGCGGAGCCTGGTTGCAAAATCGACATCAACACTTGCCAAGGCCCACCGTCAGACCACATCGACGGGAGTTCCGTTGGCCCCGGCAATTGCATCGCCGCAACGAGAGACTTAGCCAAGCTGGTACTGCGGGACATGTCGGAATCGTCAGCGTCGACTGCGGCAACTTGAACGGCCGCGACGCCTCCAGATACGCCTTGGCTCGCAATGGTGCCTGCAGTCGTAGTGCACCATTGAGCCAGCGCATCCAGCTCAGCGTTTTGTTCTGGCGTGGCGGTCGCTCGCGTGGATGTCAGCGTGAATTGAGTCTCGACAAGAACTGAAGCAATCGCGGCGCCTCGTGCAATGAGTCTGCGCGAATCATTGAGTTTGCCGCGCACTGACGCGGATGACACAAAGGGGGCCGCAGTGACATCGAGTGCGTGATCAATTGACGCTGATGCCTTAAGACGAGCAGCTTGCGCTTGTGTCATGTCAGTCGATGATTCAGCGGACGCGCTAGCCAACGCTGAAGCCTGCGCACCAATGTCGCGATACATATCAGAGATGGCGACGGCGACCGGATGATCTTTGGAAAGCAGCGCGAATGCGGCAATCACCACCACCGCCCACAAACCTCCGAGAAAGGCTCCAACCGACAGAGTCACGATGTCGGACGGCGACGCGGTCGGTAACCCAAAGCCAATCGTTGCAACGACCGGCAAAATAATCGCGGTAGTGAGCCACGCTCGCCCGAAAGCAAAGAGAAGTCCGGACAGAAACGCAAGCAGTGCAAAAAGCGCCGCGGCAATCAACACATAAGGCGCTGCCCACAACGAACAGAACACAACAATCGCGGCCGCGACGGATCCAATGATGCCGCTCACGAGGCGCCGAGTGAGCCAGCTGTCGCGCGGAGTCATGTTGACCACCATGAATGCAACTAGCGGAACAATCAGCACCGTCGAATAAACGCCAGTGGCAAGACCAATCAGCCCTGGTACCAGAAATGTGAAGGCACCGACGAAGCCCATGACCCAATCCGGCCGCCCACCTTTGAGCGAGACACACGAAATGAACCAGTCGCGAACGCTCATAGACGCAGGCTACCTAGCAGCTAGCGGGATTGCTCCCCTCGCTGTGTCACGCCATTCGCGTTCATTCCCCTGCAGGGAACGCGTATTTGGATGGAATGTTGCCTGTCGCATTCGGCGAGCCGTAAACAAGAGCGATCTCGCGATGGGCAACCAACTCAATGTCGGCTGGATTGCCGGTCACTTGCTTTCCGTCAACGTAAGCAGTCAACGTCTTTCCGTTCCCAGCAACGAGCCCGCCAATGCGATCGGCACTTAATGCCACATCCCACTCGCCGAAGAGCTGTTTCAACGTGTACGTGCGAGTGTTGTCGGGTGCCTCGATGTGTATTACACCGTCGGGCTGATGCGTGTGCAATTCGGAAATTGTTGAACTGGCAATACCAATACCGGCAGGCACAACAACCGGTTTGCCGTCAACGATGATGTCGAGGTGCGAGTGATCATGACGGACCAATTG
>JAHEXM010000006.1:14617-17753 GCA_023252115.1 Micrococcales bacterium
CAATCGCTGCTTCCGGATTGGTAGGAGCCGGCCACGGAGGTGGTGCGGTACTGCCGGTCACGGAAGCGGTTACGGCTGGTTCGGATGATCCACTTGTCACTACGATTGCACCCACGACACCAACTGCGACAACAATTCCGGCAACCCCACCAGCGATCCACAGATTCCGGCGACGCTTTTCGGCTCGCTCCGCTTCTGCCCGGGCTGCCTTTGCTTTCGCCTCCCGCGTCTTTCGTGACGCTGACGATGCACTCACGATTTTTCCGCTCCCAAGTCAGACGCGCATTGAATTGGTGATCAGACGTCACGCGATTGGCCATGGTTCCCGGCAAATACGGGTCAAATTGCCGCCTTGTCGCAGCGATCAATGGTGCTCGCCCCTATCCGACGGGGTTTCGTCACTTACGCTTTCGGGCCTGATTGCACGCTGGGAATACTTGGGTGACCGGGACCTTAGTGGTCGGCGGTGTCACGGTGATCGTGCCGCATGGCCCGATCGTTGATGCCGGATTAGCCCACTGAACTTTTACCGGTGTCACGAATCTGTCGTCAAACTGGCAATTGGCTGCCGTTGTCACTGGTTGGTCGTTTCCGCCGTCCCAGTTGATGCAGTCGAGCGGTGCAAATGCTCCACTTGGGGCGATCTGACTGATGGCGGCCAATGTCCCGCTCGCTCCGGGACTGAGGTCGATGACGCGTGTTGGATCTGCTGGACCGTTGTCGACGGCACGCACAACAACACCTTGCGAACAATCACCGGCAGCAACACAGACAAGAAGTTTCCGGTTATACAGCGGCGTTCGAGATGCGATGTAAGGCCCGGAGTAGTCCGGCGGGCTCAGCAAGAATGGTTTCACGTAGCGGCTCGTCAAGTCCGGCGTCCCGTCTCCGAAAGACTCGTACGCAGGGTATGTCGGCCCAACCGGGCTCTTGTCAGGTGTGTTCGCAAAGTTCATTGCAGCGAAAAAGTTGTCACACGGATTCCACCCGGTATCGGTGCCACCAAATTCCGGATACATGCCTCCCCCAACTGACTGATCTGGGGTTGGGGGCTGCGCGCCGTATTGGAAGGTGAGTCCAAACGCGCCGTTCGCACCGCCGTATGGACCACCGAAGAACGAAGAGACTCCGGTGACGCTCCCCGCGGTCGTCACACCCTGATTGACTTTGTTCGGAAGGGGAAAATTCGCCGGAATAGGTTGACCATTGACCGGAGCATTGGCGGCATTTGAATCACACGCTTTTTGAACTGGGGTCAGTGGCCAAGGCACTTTGATTTGAACATCCTTTGTGCCAGCACCCGCCGCAGCTTGACCATTCACCGTCGCGTTGTTGGTATTGCTACATCCCGCGAGTGCTAGAGCACCGCTCACAACGAGTGCCGTGGTTATGCCCAGTGCTGTCGTCATTCGCGGTGTATTCATCGGCCTCTGTCTCGCTTTCCGGTGCCTGTTTGATCATGAAGATCTATTTGTAACAGTCATCCAGTTGTGTTGCTACTTTGGAAATTCAGATGGCCGAAATTCCGACATATCGCCGCCCGTTGCATCGTTTCCTCATACTTTGTGAGGATTTTTGCCCATACAGCAATGGTTTGTTTCGCCGAATTGCGATGCCGTGCAATCGGTCAATTAATTCGCAAGGTCATAGCTGCGACAACTCGACCCGTAACGGTTCCGTGTTCGTCGGCAAGCGTGACATCGACTGACCATTCTGGACGAACTCCGGCATCAACCTGCTTGAGTATCTCGGCTGGCGTCGGAACCATCGTGGCCGTTGCGGTGATAGTGCCGCGAGCAACTTCATCCACTGTCATGGTGCCTCCGGCCATCAGCGGCGTCACCCGATCGAGGTAGTCACCAAAATTTCCGAACAGCAAAGCTCCCGCTGCCGTTTCGCCCAACGTAAAGAGCGCCCCGATGTCTATTCCTTCGGTCTGATCACGGAATTCCGCTTGGTCTGCCATTTGGAAGACAGCTCGTTGCGGCTCAAAATCAATGAACTCGATGTTGAGAGTCTGAACCATCGGGACCATTCCCATGACTTGCGAAAGTAGTGTCGGAGTATCCCGGTTCATTTGTCCCCATTCCTGAGCCCCACATAGGAGCTACTGACATGCATACCATCACGGACCTCTTTGTCGCCCGCGTCGCCGAACTCGGCGACACCCCCGCCCTGCACAAGCGTGTCGGTGAGCAGTGGGTAACCACCACGTGGGCGCAGTACGGCGCCGAGGTTCGGGCAGTGGCCTTGGCCTTGAACGCCCGCGGAGTTACTCGCGGATCGAGTGTCGCAATCATTTCTGGGGCGTTGCCGCAATTCTTTGCGACCGACATTGCGGCCGCAGCGCTCGGCGCCAAGAGTGCGTCCATCTACCAGACGAATTCAGCCGAGCAAGTCCTTTATGTACTCGAAAATTCAGACGCGAGAGTGATCTTTGCCGAGGACGACACCCAAGTCGCGAAGATCAACAGTATTCGCAGTCAGTGCCCCGGCGACCTACTTGTCGTTGGTTATGGCGGTAACTCAGCCGACCTCAACTATGACGAGTTGCTTGCTGAAGGCCGAGCACTTGATGAGCAGAACCCCGATCAATTCGCGCAGCTTGCTGCGTCTGTCGCGTCCGACGACGCTGCTTGCATCATCTACACATCCGGTACGACCGGCCCACCTAAGGCGGCTTTGATTCCGCACGGCTCGATTCTGACTGTGCTCGATGCAATCGAGAAACTCTGGCAGACGCCAGATGTGAAGTTCCGCGTGGTGTCATATCTACCGCTAGCCCACATTGCCGAACGCGTCATGAGCCTTTACAGCCAACTTAAATTTGGTGGCGAGGTGTACTTCAGCACGGTGCCAACAATAAAAGAGGACCTCGCTGCAGCTAAACCAACACGATTCCTCGCAGTTCCGCGCGTTTGGGAAAAGTTCGAAGAGTCCCTTCGCGCGAAGCTTCCCGACCCGTCGGCGCTTTCGGATGAGCAACGAGCAGGAGTGCTCGCCATGTTGGGGATGGATCAGATCCGTGTGGCCGTGTCCGGTGCTGCGCCGATCTCGGTGCAAACAATTGAATATTTCGGAGCCCTTGGAATCGAGATTCTCGAGGTATACGGCATGACCGAGACAACGGGGCTTT
>JAHEXM010000164.1:0-1837 GCA_023252115.1 Micrococcales bacterium
TCAGCCACGAGGCGAGCACCCTCGGATCGAAGCGGCACCATCCCCTGTTCGATTGCCAACTCGCGCAAGTCAGCATGGGTCGCACTGGGCCGCACCAGCATTTCGCGCATTTCCTCGGTCACTGTGAGCAGCTCGTATGCGCCGATGCGTCCCGAGTACCCGGTATGCGCGCAATAGTTACAGCCCTCGCCCCGCTGGAACGTTGCGTCGATGTTGCCGCCCGCTTTGACAAAGAACTCGATTTCCTCTGGCGATGGTGTGTAAGAAACTTTGCAGTCCAGGCACGTCTTGCGCACGAGTCGTTGCCCGACGACGCCCAATACCGATGCAGAGATCAAAAACGGCTCAACACCCATGTCGATGAATCGGTAAAGCGACGACACGGCGTCAGTCGCGTGAACTGACGACAAGACAAAGTGCCCAGTCAGGGCGGCCTGAATCGCAATGCGGGCGGTGTCCTCATCTCGGATCTCACCCACCAAGATCATGTCTGGGTCTTGCCGCAGAATCGACTTCAAGCCGGACGCGAAACCGATTCCGGCAGTCTCGTTAATCTGAATCTGATTGATCGACGGGAAGACATACTCAACGGGATCTTCGATCGTCGTGATGTTTCGATCCGAGTGATTGACGGCGTTAAGCGCCGCATAAAGCGTAGTCGTCTTTCCGCTGCCGGTCGGCCCAGCGCATAGCACCATGCCATACGGCGAGTGCAGCATTTTGTTGAACGAGTCAAGAGCAACCCCGTTCATTCCCAATTGGCCGAGTTCGTACAGCGATCGTGACTTGTCCAGGAGACGCAGGACGACTTTCTCTCCCCAGATCACGCCGATGGCGGCAACGCGAATATCCAAATCCCGCCCGTCAAGATTCATCGCGATTTGACCGTCTTGTGGTCGGCGCCGCTCAACGATGCTCATGCCAGCCATGATCTTGAGCCGACTGGTCAGTGCAGATCCCATGCTGGAGGGAAGAGTCAGGACATCGTGCATGACGCCATCAATCCGGAACCGAATTCGAACTACTCGATCTTGGGGTTCCACGTGTACATCGGAGGCTCTATCACGCAGAGCCTGGGTGATGATCATGTTGACGATTTGGATTACCGGCGCGTCATCGCCCGTTGCGTCCGACACGGTCGATGTTGCCGACCGTTCAGCCTCTGAACCGTGGATGGCGACGAACGCAGCGACTTGATCGTCGATACCTTCAAGCGCGCGGTAGACGTTGCTAATGGCCCACGAGATTTCTTGATCCGTAGCCAGCGCGATTGCGACTGGTCCGCCTATCGCCGTGCTGAGTTCCGACTCGAGCTGAGGTCGAGGATCACTAACCGCGACGACAACCACACCGTTTTCCGCGCGGTACATCGGTATCGCGCGCAAACTTCGCGCGAGCGTCTCTGACAGACACTCAGCAACGGCCGGATCAGGTACGACTTCGCGCAAATTGGCAAGCGGCAGGTTCATCTGCTCGGCGAGTGCTGCCACGACTTGCGACTCGTCTGCAACACCCATTTCGATCAGCAGCTCCCCCAACCGCCGATCTGAACCGACCTGTTTGACCACTGCTTCGGCCAGCTGCTCGGGAGTCAAAATCCCATCGCGAATCAAGACCTGGCCCAACATTTGCCGGCGCACCGGAGGTTGACCGTTGCCGCTCAATGGAGGTTGTTCTGGCGCAGGTACTGATGCCGAGTCAGCGGATTCAGCGGACGCTTTCCGGAGTCGCATGGAACCTCCCGCCGGACTACCAATGTGGGCTGTCCAGATCACAAACAGCGTGTCTCGTCAGACTATCGACCCAAGATCGCGTTTTCACCTCGTAATTTCGGCCG
>JAHEXM010000164.1:1847-5026 GCA_023252115.1 Micrococcales bacterium
AATGCCGCGGCAGCTGTTTCTGGCCTTGCGAGCGCAAACGGCAATACACTCATGCTGTGCCCCAAGAATTGCCGAGCGTTGAGACTTTGCTTGGCTACGTGTGGGATCAAAACGGCAGCGATCTGCTGCTTACGGCAGGTTCTGCGCCCATGATCCGAGTTGACGGAACTCTTCATTCCGCACCGGATCTACCGCGACTCACGCCAGCTGACACCGAAGCGATGGCACGGGCGATTTTGTCTGAAAAGCAGTGGGAAGAGTATTCGAATGGGGAAGAGGTCGACTTCTCGTTCGGATGGCAAGGAAAAGCCCGCATTCGCGGCAACGCATTCCGGCAACGCAATTCAGTAGCCCTCGCCCTGCGCATGATGCCGAGGAGCATTCCGTCGTACGACGACATTGGAGTGCCAGAGGTCGTTCGAGACTGGGCCAAACAGCTCCAAGGGTTGGTGCTGGTTACTGGCCCAACAGGATCAGGGAAGTCAACCACTATCGCTTCGATGATCGAATGGATTTGTGCCAATCGCCCAGTTCATGTCATCACCATCGAAGACCCAATCGAATATGTGCATCGTCATCAGCTTGCGGCGATAGACCAACGGGGTGTCGGCGAGGACACCGAGTCATTCGGCCAAGCTCTACGAAGCGCGCTGCGCGAAGATCCTGACGTAATTCTGGTTGGCGAAATGCGTGACCTCGAGTCGATCAGATTCGCTATAACTCTGGCCGAAACCGGGCACCTAGTGTTTGCATCCCTGCATACGAACGATGCGCCACAGTCGCTCGACCGGCTCATCGATGTATTTCCGGGAGACGAGCAAGCCTTGGTCAGGACGCAACTCGCAATCTGTCTAACCGGTGTGGTGTACCAACGTCTGTTACCCCGAGTCGATGGCGGTCGCGTGGCCGCGTTTGAGGTGCTGGTTGCAACCCCTCCGGTGCGAAATCTAATCAAGGAAGGTCGGACAAACCAGCTACGAAATCAGGTCATGCTCGGCAGTCACCAGGGCATGCAGACGCTTGAATCATCATTGAGTGAACTCGTGAAATCCGGTTTGGTTGCCTATGACCAAGCAACGGCATACTCATTATTTCCCTCGGAAATCGAACGCCACTGACCCACATGCGGGCCAGCTCAACAGCTTGAACTCGACAAGTCCCCGCCCGGTCCGAGAGTGATGGTGTAGTCAGTGCTCGATGGAGCCGATTGCAAATAGTTGGCGCTAACCAATACGCCAATGCGTGCTGTTGAGTCTGCGGAAGCCGTTCCCGTCAGCGGCGCCGGGTACGCGCCGGTCTTTCCGAGATAAGCCTGCACAGCGCTGTTGACTGATGCCTTGTCCGTCTTGCACGCACTGCTGGTTGAGTCAGACTTGAACGTCGCTATACCGAACACCACGATCGCCGAAAGGATCCCTAGTACGACAACCACGATGAGTAACTCGATCAGAGTGAAGCCCTGATCCGCTTTGTGCGACCGCCGCAATTGCTTCAACATGCTGACCACCAATCATTGCCCAACAGCTGAGCGCTTGTTCGGCCTATTCGCGCTAGCAACTTGAACTAGTTACTGCTCCACCCGCAGAGACGTCGATTGTGTAAGAAGTCGACTGTGGATAGGTCTGCAGATAGGCACCGGACGTGACAAGTGCCGTGTATCCGGCACCCGATGGCTGAGCCGATGTAGAACCAGTAATCGCGCCGGGGTAAGAACCGACCTTTGCGTAGTAGCTCTGTACTGCGGTATTGACCGAAGCCTTGTCCGTCTTGCAGGCGCTGTTCGTTGAGTCTGACTTGAAGGTCGCAATGCCAAACACCACGATCGCCGAAAGGATGCCTAGGACGACAACCACGATGAGCAACTCGATGAGGGTGAATCCGCTATCTTCCTTGCGGGCCTTTTCCATCAGTCTGGACATTTGCCTCACCAATCACGCGCCTCAGCTCCCACCAACTGGAGGAAGCTGCTGAGGCCAACACTATGGATCAGTGGCGGACTAAGCCCCCTTGAAGATTGATCAACCGAATCTGTTCGGCCAAACGGGTGATCGCTTCACCCATCCGTCCCATGACGCCACCCGTTGGCTTGGGAGGCCGCCTACTTGGTGATGACGAAAGTGACCTGGCTGCTCTTTGCTGGTGGATCTCCCGCTGCATTGATGCCGACCACTTGGTAGGCGCCCGGAAGCGCTGCGGATTGCGGCTTTGGGCAGCCTGGCTCGGACAACTTCTGATCCCACTTTGCTTCAACCTTGTAGGCGCTGCCAGCAGGAATTGCGACGATCTGGTCTCCGCCCAACGGGCTGCAGTCATCACTTGACCACACTGGCTGCCCACCACTGGTCACTTTGAAGGTGTTCACCTTTGGCCCGACATTTCGATTGCACGTCGTGGAACCCTTGTTGGAAATCAACATGTCGAACGTGATCGGCGTGCCAACGGTGTAGGACGATTTCGTCATGGGGACAGTCACCGCGATGTCGCTATCTGCGCAATCTGAACCGGCCGACGCGGAAGGGCTGGCCGAATCCGAAGTGGTCGCAGAAGGCGTCGCGGTCGGGGTACTCAAAGCGACCGGTTTGCTATCGCCGCTCGGCGAAATCAACCACCAAATCAGGATCAAGATCAAGATCACTCCGAGAGCAACCAGAAGCCGGCGACGCCAATAGGTTGCGGGCGGCTCAGGTCCAACCGGGTTGATTATGTTGCTCACGCGAGCACGCTAACAAGCCGGTCGCCACGCGCTGCCACCGGCATGTGACGATCGACTTGCTATGCCGACTGCTCAAGCCGCAACCCAAGTCCTGAGGGCGGATGACGTCCTGGCTTGGTACGCCATGCACGCGCGTGGGCTGCCATGGCGCGACCCCGACTGCTCGGCGTGGGGTGTATTTGTTAGCGAAATCATGCTGGCCCAAACGCCCGTCGCTCGAGTGCAGCCGATTTGGGAAGCGTGGATGGCGCGATGGCCTCTTCCGGTAGACGTCGCTTCCGCCAGCCCTGCGGATGCCATTCGCGAATGGAATCGGCTCGGCTATCCACGACGCGCATTGCGACTACGCGAAGCAGCGGCGGCGATAGCCGAACGGTTCGGCGGCGAGGTCCCCGATAACTACGACGATCTGATTACTCTTCCCGGCGTTGGCGATTACACCGCGGCTGCGGTCGCTGCCTTTGCA
>JAHEXM010000165.1:0-3993 GCA_023252115.1 Micrococcales bacterium
TTCAACTGCTTCAGATGCAGCCTTGCGGCTCAGTTCGAGTCGCTCAGCTACCAGGTCGATGAGTTCAGCCTTGTTCACTACAAATCCTCCGTCAGTGTCGTCGGACTGCTTTGTCCGACTGTGCAGCGAAAGGCTAACGCCATGCTGTTGACCAAGCCACCGGCGCACACCCAATCTGCCCTATTTGCAGTTAGATCGGACTATTTTGGCAAGATCCACAATTGGACGTGTTGACTGAAACACCAACTAGACAACGGGCATATACGACGGGCGGCGAGACTCAAACGCCGTTATCTCGGACTCGCTGCGCAACGTTATGCCGATGTCGTCGAGTCCCTCGATCAGACGCCAACGCACGTAGTCATCGATCTCGAATGGTTCGTCAATCCCATCAGCGATCACTCGCTTGTTTACGAGGTCGATTGTTACTTCGGCCGTTGGCGTCTCTTCATGCAATGCCCACAGGCGCTCGACAACATCGTGATCGATCACAGCGGCGAGTAGTCCGCCCTTGCTTGCGTTGCCGCGGAAGATGTCTGCGAACCGACTGGAGAGCACGACCTTGAAGCCGTAGTCCTTCAGCGCCCATACAGCGTGTTCGCGCGACGAGCCAGTGCCGAAATCAGGTCCAACAACGAGTACCGAAACTCCGCCGTGTTCGGGCTTGTTCATGACAAATTCCGGATCGGTCCGCCATGCCGAGAACAATGCGTCCTCGTAGCCACTGCGCGTGACCCGCTTCAAGTGGACCGCCGGAATGATCTGATCGGTATCAACATTGTTGCGACGTAGCGGTAGCGCTTTTCCAGTGTGGGTAGTGAACGGTTCCATGACGTCTCCTAAACCAATGCTTCGACAAGGTCGGCGGGCGCTGCTAAATGACCAGTCACTGCTGTTGCAGCAGCAACTTCTGGTGAGACCAAATGCGTACGACCACCAGGGCCTTGTCTGCCTTCAAAGTTGCGATTGGATGTCGAAGCGCTTCTCTCCCCGGGTACTAGCTTGTCGGGGTTCATTGCCAAACACATCGAACATCCAGCTTGGCGCCATTGCGCACCGGCGTCGATAAATACTTGATCAAGCCCCTCGGCTTCCGCAGCGAGACGGACCCGAACCGAACCAGGAACCACAAGCATCGTGACGCTGTCGGCGACCTTTCGTCCGCGCAGCACATCGGCTACTGCGCGCAGATCCTCAATGCGCCCATTCGTGCAGGAACCGACAAACACTGTGTCGACATTGATTTCCTTGAGTGGAGTCCCAGCCGTCAGACCCATGTACTCGAGTGCGTGACGCGCAGCATCTGCCTCATGTGGATCGGCGATTGCCGCAGGATCTGGCACCGATTCGGTGAGCGGCAGGCCCTGTCCGGGATTAGTCCCCCAGGTGACGAAAGGTGCCAGTGTTGAGGCGTCGATGACAACCTCGGCGTCGTAAACGGCGTCCTCATCACTAGCCAACGACTTCCATGCAGCAACCGCTTTGTCCCACTCGGCACCCTTTGGCGCGTTCGGTCGACCTTCCAGGTAGGAGTACGTCGTTTCATCTGGCGCGATCATTCCTGCGCGCGCGCCAGCTTCGATCGACATATTGCACACCGTCATGCGTGCTTCCATCGACAAGGATCGAATCGCTTCGCCGCGATATTCCAAGACGTAGCCCTGACCACCGCCCGTGCCTATTTCGGCGATAACGGCAAGGATCAAATCCTTCGACGTGACACCCGGGGGCAGTTGCCCGACAACGGTTATTGCCATTGTCTTGAATCTGTTGAGGGGCAGAGTCTGGGTTGCAAGCACATGCTCAACCTCGCTCGTGCCGATACCAAAAGCCAATGCACCGAAAGCGCCATGCGTCGCCGTGTGACTGTCACCGCAAACAACAGTCATGCCCGGTTGCGTTAATCCGAGTTGCGGTCCAACGACATTGACGATGCCTTGTTCGACGTCTCCTAGTGAATGCAGACGAACCCCGAACTCTTCGCAGTTACGTCGAAGCGTGTCGACTTGGGTACGTGAAACCAGGTCGGCAATGGGCTTGTCGATGTCGATCGTCGGAACGTTGTGGTCTTCGGTTGCCAACGTTAGGTCAGGACGACGAACGGGTCGTCCTGCTTCGCGCAGCCCATCAAAAGCCTGCGGTGAGGTGACTTCGTGAATGAGGTGAAGGTCGACATAGAGCAGGTCAGGCTCACCTTCTGCCTGACGGACGACGTGCGCATCCCACACTTTCTCTGCCAATGTCCGGCCCATTGCCGCCTCCTTCATTGATTGACATCGTCAATCGTCCTGCCGAATGTTCATTTGGTTCAACTTGACGTCTCATATAATGAGATGGCAATATCACTCTATGGACAACGGTAGCGGAGTCGGCGTCGTCGACAAGGTGGCGGGTGTCCTGACGGCCCTGGAGGCCGGGCCGCTCAACCTCGCCGATTTGGTGAGTGCCACAGGATTGACTCGTCCCACCGCTCACCGCCTTGCGCTTGCCATGGAGCATCACCGATTGGTGACCCGAGACGCCAATGGAAAGTTCACACTTGGCCCAAAGCTCGGTGAGCTAGCTGCTGCCGTTGGCGAGGACCGGTTGCGTGCGGCCGCCGGCCCGATCTTGGCGGCATTACGGGATCAAACTTCCGAGAGTGCTCAGCTCTACAAACGGCAGGGTGAGCAGCGCGTGTGCGTGGCCGCGGCTGAACGCGCATCGGGCCTTCGCGACACTGTGCCTGTCGGGCAAACGCTGTCGATGAATGCAGGTTCTGCAGCTCAAGTACTTCTGGCTTGGGAAGATCCCGAGGCGATGAACCGGGGATTGTTGCGCGCGCGTTTTTCGGCCTCGACACTTTCAACAGTGCGTCGGCGCGGCTGGGCTCAGAGCATCGGCGAACGAGAAGCCGGAGTGGCAAGTGTGTCAGCGCCAGTCCGAGGTCGAGGTGGCCGAGTCATTGCGGCTGTCTCTGTCAGCGGGCCCATTGAGCGACTGACCCGCTCCCCCGGTCGTTCATATGCGCCGAATGTTGTGGCCGCTGCTGCCAAATTGTCTGAGGTAGTACGCCGCGGCCCGAACTCTGCGCGAGGGAACTAGTGCTAGCTGTCTGAGCCGTGAAGGTTGTGTGCATGAGCCGGATGCTGCGGCGTGAGTTTCAATTTGAAGAACTCCGGTTCCCGGCGCCGTTGAATAAGCATCCACACCGCGCCGCCAAGCAAGAGCACAAACGTGATGACCAAGACCACATCGATTCCGAAAACAGAAATGTCCGGTGGGCTCACGGCGATATCGATAATTGTGTAAAAGAAAGCGAAGCAAAGAATCAGTCCGCCAATCATCGGAAGCACGATGAGTGTCATCAATTCACCTACACCCCTGGTCCGACCCCAGAACCATTTGGCGCAACTGAATGACGTCAACGTGTAGTAAAACGAGAAGAAGATTCCAAGCGAGAGCGTCATCTGTTCTAGAACTTCACTCGAGATCAAACTAAGCACCACGCAAATCGATGCTGCCAATGCGAATGCAACCCAAGTGTTGAAGCCCGGCGTGTGAAACCGAGGATTGATCCGGCGAAAGTTCTTGCCGATCGCACCCTGAATCGACATGGCCAACATTCCGCGGGTGACCGGAAGCAACGTCGCCGGAATGCTCGCGCAGATCGACACGACAATGATGACGGCAAGGACTCGAGAACCCACTGGCCCAAAAACGCCGGTGGCAACATTGTCGACTGCTCGTGCACCGTTTTCTGCGTTACCGAGTCCGATTCCGCTCGTCCCGGTGCCGCTGTAGGCAATGGTTGCCACTGCAATAGCTAGGTAGCCCAGCAACAAGAGTGACGTTGACCCCACTACAGCTTTGCCAGGTGTTGACGCACTGTCGCTGGTCTCTTCGTTGGCCGACATCGCTGCGTCCCAGCCGCCGAAAAGAAACACGCACAGCAGTAGGCCCTTGAAAAAGCTGCCGAAGTCACTGATTGCAAACGGATTCAACCAAGACAAA
>JAHEXM010000165.1:4003-5023 GCA_023252115.1 Micrococcales bacterium
CCGAAATACTGGAGCGCCACCAAAACGTATTGAACGCTGACCGCGACCTGCATCCCTCTGTATGCGATGTAGACCATGACGGCCATCATCAAAAGGCCGAGAACCGTGATCCACATATTGGATTCGGCGATGCCCCGCGCGCCAAAAATCACGAACGTGTAGTAGCCAAGCAATGGGATGAACGTGGACATGACCACGATGCCGGCCAAAGCCATGCACCAGCCGCCCATCCACGACACGTATGGACCAAAAACGCGACGAGACCAGGTGAACGCTGTTCCGCAGTCGGACAGTTCGCTGTTAAGTCCTTTGAACGCGAAGGCAGCACACACCATTGGGACGAAAGCCAAGATCATGATCGCCGGTGACTGTGTCCCCACCGCGACGACAACAAAGCCCATCGTCGCGGCGATTGAGTATGCGGGCGCTGCCGCAGATAGGCCAACCATGATGCCGCCGAGCAGGCCCATGCTGCTGGCTTCCAGTCCCTTTGATTGGGGAACCGCGCTGACTTCCTCGGTCGTCATGCGCTCATAGTCCGGTTATTGGGGCAACCGTGTCATCTTGAACGACGACGCGTTGCACGCCTTATCGATACCGCGCCACGGGCCTGCGATGAACTGAAGCTGGGCGATGACTCTTGACCGCTCGGTGGTGGGGTTTCCGGCTGTTGCCAACCTGCCCCGTGAAGGAGAGGGCGCCACCGATGGAAAGCTGCGTCAAGGTATTCGCAGGCAGGGCCCATGCAGTTTGTTGCGCATCTCGGTTTGTTGCGCTTACCTGTTTTATGGTGACGCCGTTGCCCGCTGAGATTGCAACCAAATGACGGCCAGCACCGAGGTTGGAAAAGTCAATGGTGCGATATGTCTGACCTGTGCCGGCCATAGTTGCGCCGACCGCCGTCACTCCATCGACTGTGACCCCAATTAGTTGACTCGATTGGTTGGCGTCGTAACTAACGTCGAACCAATAGCTACCACTCGATGTCGCGCTAACCGATCGGGACAATAGGCCGGAAAA
>JAHEXM010000166.1 GCA_023252115.1 Micrococcales bacterium
ACCACCGGAGCCTATGGGCGCATGCACGAAGCGTCGGCCGGCAAAGACACCACCACGGGTCATTGGGAAATGGGAGGTTTACGGATCGACAAGCCGTTTTCGTTGTACCCCAACGGATTCCCCGACGACATGTTGATCCCATTCTCCGAGCGCACGGGCTATGGCTGGTTGGGCAACAAGCCGGAGTCGGGAACCGTCATTCTGGAGGAGCTAGGCGAAGAATCGCTTGCGACCGGAAAACTCATTGTCTATACCTCGGGTGACTCGGTATTCCAGATCGCTGCAAACGAAGAGATGGTCCCCATTCCGGAGTTGTACCGCGTCTGCGAAATTGCCCGCGAAATCTGCGACGAACACTACGTGGGGCGAGTGATCGCGCGGCCGTTCGTTGGTACCAAGAAGGGCGAATTCAAACGCACGTACAACCGCAAAGACTTCGGCATGGAGCCGCCCGGTCAAACGATGCTGGATTTGGTCAAGCAATCCGGCCAAGACGTTGTTGGCATCGGAAAGATTCCCGACATCTACTACGGACGAGGAATAACCGAAAACATCCACAGCGAGGGCAATGCGGACGGCTTGGCGATCACCCTCGACGCACTTGATCGTGTCGAGCAGGGTTTGATAATGACCAACCTCGTCGACTTCGACATGTTGTACGGCCATCGCCGCGATGCGCAGGGTTACGCCAAAGCGTTGGTTGAATTCGATAGCTGGATTCCGTCATTGCTGGCCAAGCTCAATCCCGAAAGCGATCTGGTGATGTTGACTGCTGATCACGGAAACGATCCGACCTTCCGGGGCACGGATCACACTCGCGAGTACGTACCGCTAATGGCATTCGGTCCGCCGACTGCGGCCAACGTCGATTTGGGAACGCGAAGCACGATGGCTGACCTCGGTGCGACCGTTACCGATGCACTCGGTGCACTCGAACCTCCGCACGGCAAAAGCTTCCTCAATGAATTGCTCGGTGCGGCATGAGCGGAGCACTCACTCAAGAAATCATCGCCATCAAGCGCGATGGTGGAGTAATTCCAGACGACGACATCAAATCGTTCATCACCGCTGTTGCTGATGGCTCAATGCCCGACTACCAGGCCGCGGCGATGCTGATGGCTATCTACATTCGCGGCCTCAGCGACCATGAACTGGCAGTGTGGACGACCTCGATGTTGCGTTCGGGTGACGTCATCGAGCGAGGAGTTTTTGGTCGACCTGCCGTCGACAAACATTCGACCGGTGGCGTTGGCGACAAGGTTTCCCTTCCGCTTGGTCCGGCCGCTGCAGCGTGTGGACTCGCTGTTCCGATGATTTCGGGGCGTGGGCTCGGGCACACGGGTGGCACGCTCGACAAGCTTGAGGCGATTCCGGGCTTTCAAGTGGAACTTGCCAGCGATCAATTTGTGGAACAAGTTCGCACGGTTGGCATCGCGATTGTCGGACAGACTCCTCGACTCGTACCCGCTGATCGAATCTTGTACGCACTTCGCGATACGACCGGAACGGTGGCGTCGATCCCGTTGATCGCGTCGTCCATCATGTCCAAAAAATTGGCTGAGGGAATTGATGCCCTCGTCTTGGATCTCAAAGTCGGCGAAGCAGCCTTCATGCGCACGCCCGAGGCGGGTCGTGAGTTGGCGGCTGCCATGCAGGCCATCGGGAATGAGAATGGGACACCGGTAACCGTTTGTCTGACGCGCATGGACGCCCCGATTGGCAACTTGGTCGGCAATGCAACGGAGATTGCCGAAACGATCGATGTACTCAAAGGTGGCGGCCCCGACGATACGAAAGAACTTGTCGTCGAACTAGGCGCCGAGATGCTGCTCGCGTCGAGCATTGCATCGGACCCCGACGATGCTCGCGCGAAGATCAGTACTTCACTGAGCGACGGATCAGCTCTCGAAGTGTTTCGACAAATGGTTGCGGCTCAAGGCGGAGACGCAAGCGTTGTCGACGATCCATGGTCAGTAATGAAGAAGGCTTCCAACCGGATCGACGTCAAGGCTCCGCGCGCAGGGGTAGTGGCCGAGATCGATGCAACCGGCATCGGTATCGGAGCCCTTGAGCTCGGCGGTGGACGTCGCCAGAAGACCGATGTACTGGACCACTCAGTCGGTGTCGAAATGCATCACGGTGTAGGCGACACCGTTGCCGAGGGCGATGTGCTCGCAACGCTTTTAGCAGCAGATCAGGGAGTGGATCAAGCTGCCAAGCGGGTCGCATCTGCATTCATCATCGAAGATGCGGCTCGACCGGATACACCGACCAGCCGCATCATCGAAATCATTCGCCCGTGACTTAATTCCGCTACTGGTGAGTATCAGTCATATATGACTGATACTCACCAGTAGCGGAATTGCAACGACCCCAGCTAGATAGCTGCTGCGTGCGTCATTTCGATGTGATCGGGGCGACGACGCTTGCCGATCAACCAGTAAGCCAGAACCGCACCAACGATCGATACGACCCCGAGCACACCCATGCAGATTCCCAGCGATGTGCTGTACGCAGTATTTGCTGCAGCAGTAATCGCCTGCTGAGTGGCTTCAGGAAGTCCAGCAAGCAGCTTCGCGGCGCTGGCCGGGTCGGATTGAACAAGTGCGTCGTACTGCGTAGCCAATGCCGCGTAGTCCTTGCCGCTGGTTAGGTCATCCAGTTGCGACGATTGCAGCGACCCGAGCATCGAAGTGACAACTGCGATACCGATGCCGTTGCACAGCACAAATGCCATCTGCAGAACACCAGCACCCATTCCTGCGCGCTTGGCGTCGACTGCCAACATGCCCGCAGTGTTTCCGCCAGGGAGCACAAGAGACACTGCGACACCCATGATGAGGAATGGACCAAGGAGCATCGCGAATGTGGTCTCCGGAGTGATCTGGGTCAGCCAGAACAGCGAGATACCGGCCAAGATCATGCCGACAGCTATTGGGCGCCCAGGACCGAACCTGTCCATGACGCGTCCCGATATCGGTTGGAGCAGAGCTGCAACACCTGTCGTCGGCAAGATGACAAAGCCAGCTTCGAGTGGTGAAAAGCCCAGAACGGTAATGAGGTAGAACCCGCCAACGAATGTCAGCATGGGCAAATACACAAGGCCAATTCCGAATTCGGCAAGGAATCCGCCCGAGAACAGACGCTCTTTGAAGAGACCAAAGTCAACCAACGGGTGCTTCACTTTGTGTTCCACAATGTAGAACGCGATCAGCAAAATGACCGCAGCAACCAGATACGCAATCACAGTGGGACTCGACCACCCCTTGGCCGAACTTATCTGCAAGCCATAGACAAGTGCCGTCACGCCAGCACCGCCGAGAATGAGTCCGATGACGTCGTAACTGCCTTTGGCCAGCACGCTCTTGTAAGTGCGGCACGCGATGATCGTCACGACGATTACCAAGATATCGAGGGGCACCGTCAGCCAGAAGATGTAACGCCATCCGAGACTATCCGTTGCAGCTCCACCGAGAATGGGACCCAAAGCGATCCCGATTCCATGTGCAGCGCCCCACGTGCCGACTGCCATTCCTCGTCGTAGAACGGGGAACGAGTTCACCACGATTGTCAGCGTTGCAGGAGCCGAGATGCCGATGCCGAGTCCTTGACCGATTCGACTCAGGATCAGAACCAAACCGTCTGGTGCGATAGCTGCGGTGATCAGTGTGACGCCAAATACGGAATACCCGATGACCACCATTTTGACTTCACCGATGAGGTCACCGAGTCGGCCACCAGCGATAAGACCCACACCGAAGGCCAAAAAGTAGCCACTGGCGATCCAGGTCGTGTTGCCAGCAGAAAGGTTGAGGTCTTTCTGCATTTGCGGCAACGCGTTAGCAATGATGGAACCAAACATTTGAGCGATGAAGGCGCCAAAGCCCATTGCCGCCAAAATGGCCCATGCACGTCCGCTGACTTTCGAGTCTTCTTCCAGCGCGGTTGAAGCTGTTGCTTCCGACACCACAGGCCCCTTTGGTCACCTAATGCCCGACAGTTGTGCTTGCGCGGACGATCATGCCGGTTTCCCATTGGTCGTTGCCGCTTGACGAATCAACAAAATGCATCGAAATTCGTGGCCAAAGGGCCAATTTTCGCGGCTAAGCCCAATTTGATCGTTTTGGGGACGATCAAGCGAGGCAATGCGCTTGCCGGATAGCCGGGGTTTTTGCGACCTAGGCGTTGAACGCCAGCGCGTACTTGTAACCCGGGTCTCGAGCCACCGACCACCAGGTAATCAAGCCCAAGCCGTTCGCCTTTGCCCAAGTATTGAGTTTGGCGGCATCGGACAGTGAATAGAACGAACCGTCATCGTTGGTGGCAATCATTGGACAGACACCGATATGAGCGAGCCGTTGCGCCGGAGTCAATGATGGCCACAGGATCGACATCTGATTTGCTGTGTTGGTTGCGGCGTCGATTGCATCCTGACCCATGTGCGAGTTGCTTGAGCTGCCGTAGTCCATCGCCATGACGTTGATCAGGTCGATGCGGGCGCCGGTTGCCTTGGTGTCATTGACGACGGTTAGCCCATCGTTGACCAAGCCGCTGGCGAGCACCGGAAGCGTGTACGTGACGGTCAGAGTTTTTCCAGCAGCAGCTGCGGCGGCTTCAAGGTTCTTGACCGCTTGTCCGCGTCGTGCATTCGCTGCATGGTCAAGTTGCGCTGCACCTTCAATGTCAAAATCAATCCGCGTCAAGCTGTAGCGGTCAATGACTGCTTGATACAGAGCCGTTAACTGGGTGACGTTGGTGCAGACGAGTGCGGGCTCCTGATTTGCTGCGCCACCAAAGCTGATCAATGCATCGCCACCTGCTGCTCGCAGTCCGGCAATATTTTGATCAATGACGTTTTCGTTCCACACGGTATTGGCGTCCTGGCGATACCAGTCCACTTGACTGCCCCACGACGGTAAGCAGTTGTTCTGCGGATTGTTGGTAATGAACGCCAACGTGAATGTGCTGATGCCGGTCGCAGCTTTCACCGAAGCCAAGCTCGGCGGGTTATCGAG
>JAHEXM010000167.1 GCA_023252115.1 Micrococcales bacterium
TGGTTCGACCGACTTCACGACGGTCCAACTCATCAACTCGACGCGTTAGGCGCCGTTGCTGAATTCAGCAGCAACGAGTTCGGCAACCTGGGCCGTGTTGAGTGCAGCGCCCTTCCTTAGGTTGTCGCCGCACACGAATAAGTCCAGTGCACGTGGGTCATCCATCGACACCCGAATGCGCCCCACATGCGTTGGATCTGTTCCGACAGTGTCAATTGGTGTCGGAAACTCCAAACGCTCCGGATCGTCGACAACTACTACGCCTTGCGCGTGCTGCAGTAACTCCTGGGCCTGTCCCTGATCGACGTCGGTGTCAAAGATTGCGTGCACTGCCAGTGAATGTGCAGTGATCACCGGTACGCGCACGCACGTCGCCGATACCTTCAAATCAGGTAGTCCCAAAATCTTGCGCGACTCATTACGCACTTTGAGTTCCTCCGACGTGTAGCCGCCGTCTCGCATTGAGCCCGCCCATGGCAACACATTCAACGCGAGCGGCCCGGGGAACGGGCCACCATCAGCCACCACCCGACGCACATCACCAGCACGCTCACCGACGGTTCCGTCAGCGGCGACTGCTGCAATCTCGCTTCGCAACGTATCGATGCCTTCACGGCCCGCGCCGGAAGCAGCTTGGTATGAAGCAACTACCAACTCGTTCAAGCCATAGCGTCGATGCAGCGCCCCGATCACCACGATCATCGACAGAGTGGTGCAGTTGGGGTTGGCGATGATGCCGCGGGCGCGAATCTTGGCTGCTTCTGGATTGACTTCCGGCACAACCAGCGGCACATCTGGATCGAGGCGAAACGCTGCCGAGTTATCAACGACGACGGCACCACGCTCGACGGCAATTGGAGCCCACTGTGCTGATACCTCGTCGGGCACATCGAACATTGCCACGTCGACACCGTCGAATACCTCTGGCGCTAGCGCCAACACTTCGACTTCTTCTCCACGCACCTGCAACTTCTTGCCTGCAGATCGCGCTGATGCGATCAGCCTGATCTCGCCCCAAACGTCAACGCGTGTACTGAGCAGATCCAGCATCACCGAGCCAACCGCTCCGGTTGCACCCACGACTGCCAGCGTGGGCTTGGCACTCATCTGCCAGTCCCTGCATAGACGACAGCCTCGCCGTCACTGTCCAAACCAAACGCCGTATGCAAAACCTGAGTAGCTCGAAGCGCATCCTGCGCGCGAGTGACGATCGAGATGCGAATTTCGGAAGTCGAAATCATCTCGACGTTGATGCCTGCCTCGGCAAGAGCGCGAAATGTCACGGCTGACACACCCGGGTAGGAACGCATGCCCGCACCGACGAGCGAAACCTTGCCGATTGCATCGTCGTACTTCAGTGAAGCGAATTGGATCCCGTCCCTGCGCCCTTCGAGCGCAGCAAGAGCGCGTGCCCCGTCAGCCATTGGCAACGTGAAAGTAATGTCTGTCTGACCTGCAGACGAGACGTTCTGCACAATCATGTCGAGGTTGACCCCGGCGTCAGCCAGCGTTTCGAACACGGATGCAGCTATGCCGGGCTCATCGGGCACACCAACGATCGTGATTTTTGCCTCGGCCATGTCGCTTGCAACTCCGGAGATTATTGCCTGCTCCACGGTGTCCCCTTCGCTTGTTTCGGCTAGCAGCCTTGCGGCCTCTTTGTCGGAAGTCACGAGAGTCCCGACGTGATTGGAAAATGACGATCTCACCCTGATCGGAATAGATGAACGCCTTGCATATTCAACGCAACGTAGATGCAAGATTTTCGCGCCGTGGGCCGACAGCTCTAGCATCTCTTCATACGTGATCACCGGCACAAGTCGCGCTCTGGGAACAATCCGTGGATCAACCGTGAAGACGCCGTCGACATCGGTATAGATCTCACACACATCTGCGTGCAACGCTGCGGCCAGCGCGACGGCAGTCGTGTCTGATCCGCCTCGGCCCAACGTCGTGACGTCTTTACTATCCGCCGAGACACCTTGGAAACCAGCCACGATCGGAATGTGACCCTTGCCAATCGCTTCTTGGATGCGACCTGGTGTCACATCAATGATCTTTGCGGAGCCATGTGAACCATCGGTGATTACGCCAGCTTGCGATCCCGTATAGGAGCGCGCGTGAAGACCCAGATCGGCAATGGCCATGGCCAATAACGCCATCGAAATACGTTCACCCGCTGTCAGGAGCATGTCGAGCTCGCGTGCAGGCGGATTGGGGGATACACCCTTGGCTAGGTCAGTCAATTCATCGGTGGAGTCGCCCATTGCCGAAACCACTACGACGACTTCGTTGCCGGAATTCACCGTTTCGGTAATTCGGCGCGCAACCCGCTTGATGCTTTCCGCATCGGCTACAGACGAACCACCGTACTTTTGTACAACCAGGCCCACGGCCATGCTCCGGGTTCGTGTTGTTAGCGGACGATTGACTGAGATGTCAGTCTAGCTATTCAGGGAGTCTCTGTCGGCTGACATTCACCCAGGGAGTCGATCTTTAGTCGACTCGGCGTCGGCCCGCAAACGCCCGACCCAGCGTTACTTCATCCGCATACTCGAGGTCGCCGCCCACCGGAAGGCCGCTTGCCAAGCGCGAAACGGTAATTCCGAGGGGACTCAGCATGCGGGCCAAATAGGTTGCGGTTGCCTCGCCCTCAAGATTGGGGTCGGTGGCAATGACAACTTCTTGGACTTTGCCATCAGCCAGTCGGGTGAGGAGTTCCTTGATCCGCAGCTCGTCGGGACCGATCCCATCGATTGGACTTATCGCGCCGCCAAGTACGTGATAGACCCCCCGGTATTCGCGGGTACGTTCGATCGCAACAACATCTTTCGGCTCTTCGACTACGCAAATCATTGTTCGGTCGCGGCGCTCGTCAACACAGACGCGGCATCTCTCCTCTTCGCTGACATTGCCGCAATCAACACAAAATCTGACTTTCTCTTTGACAGCGATCAATGCGTCGGCAAGCCGCGTGACATCAGCAGCTTCGGTTCCAAGAATGTAGAAGGCGATCCGTTGTGCGCCTTTGGGACCGATGCCCGGCAGTCGTCCTAACTCAGCGACGAGGTCTGCAATCGCACCATCAAACACGCCTAGACCCCGTCGTACTCAGTGATCTTTGTTGCACCAAGTTCGCGCTGAACCAATTCGATCCCCGACACTTCGTCGACGTCTTCTGATTCAGAAACATCAACTTCGTCATCCGACGCTGGCTTCTTCTGTGGGGGTGCGGCCGCTTTATCTCGCGATGATGACTTCGAGTTGGCCGATGAATTCGCTTTTCCTTGCGAACGTGCCACATCCGCCGTGGGCTCGTTTTGCCCACCAGCCTTGGTGTGTGACTTCGGTTGCGCGCCGCCCGGATCGTGAACCAATTCCAATTTGACTGGTGATCCAAGAACCGTCGACAGCGCTTCGCTCAGTTGGCCGTTGCTCGCACTCTTACTGAAGCGGGTCACGGCACCTTTGTCGGCGTGCGCAGCAACGACGACATCGCCCGAAACCGATAAGGGTTGGGAAGCCATCACCATCGTCCACGAAACGCGAGATCCTGCTTTGACTTCGTCGAGGAAGGCAGGCCACAACGCACGAGCTTGGTCAAGTGTTACCGCGGTTCCGGCTGGCGCCTTCTTCTGCGCAGCGCCCGGTTTGGGCTGCTGGTCGGTTTCCGGGGCTGATTCGGTTGCCACCTCGGCGGGCGGTTCAGGCGTCCCGGTATTCGCCGGTCCTGCCTGGAGCGTCGCGCTGGGAGCAATATCGGACAGTCGAGGGGGTGGTGCGCTGGTAGCGGCAGCTGATCCTGACTTGCTCGCAGCGGTCTTTGCCTCAGGCGCCTTTGCTGGTGCTTTTGTTGGCGCAGCTGACTCGTCAAGAGTCGGTACGGCCGGCTGCGCGACTTGAACACCTGAAGCCAGTTGGCGTTCAAGCTGCTCGACACGGGCGACAAGTGCATCAGGTCCAATGTCCGCAGCAGGCAGAATTAATCGAGCCATCAAAAGTTCCAATTGAAGGCGTGGCGCTGTTGCACCTTTCAATTCCGATAGCCCGTTGCTGACTACTTCAGCCGAACGCGTCAACTGGCCCGGACCGAATCCAGCAGCCTGCTCAACGAGCTCGCCAACCAGCTCAGGTGGCCCGTCAATCAGTCCAGAAACAGTTGCATCGGGAACTTGCGAAACGATGAGTAGATCCCTCAGGCGCTCAAGCAAGTCGGTCACAAATCGTCGTGGGTCATGCCCGGCGTCTACGACTTGATCAATGAGTTTAAAGAGTTCGGCACCGTCACGTCGAGCGAGAGCAGCAATCACTTTGTCGATGAGCGCTGAATCTGTGACGCCCAGTTGAGCCGCTGCATCGTCATATGTCAGTCCATCCGGTCCTGAACCGGCCAATAGCTGTCCAAGGATCGACAACGAGTCACGAACGCTGCCACCAGATGCCCGGGCGATCAATGCCAGCGCTGCCGGGTCGGCTTTGAATTTCTCGGACTTGCAGATGCTTGCTAGGTGCGTTTGCAGAATCTTGGCTGGCACCAAGCGAAACGCGTAGTGGTGTGTCCGGGAACGAATAGTTCCGATGATTTTTTCGGGTTCGGTTGTCGCGAAGATGAAACGAAGGTGCGGTGGCGGCTCTTCGACGAGTTTGAGCAGTGCGTTTCCGGCACCAGTACTGAGCTGATGCGCCTCGTCAATGATGTAAATCTTGTAGCGGCTCATTGCCGGCGAGTACAACGCCTTCTCACGCAAGTCCCGAGCATCGTCGATGAGCCCGTGGGTGGCTGCATCCATCTCGATCACGTCGATTGAACCCGGACCATTCGGTGCAAGATCAACGCAGCTGTTGCATTTACCGCACGGGTCAGGAGTTGGCCCTTTTTCGCAATTCAAAGATCGGGCCAAGATCCGCGCACTTGACGTCTTGCCGCAGCCACGCGGCCCCGAGAACAGGTAAGCGTGGTGCACCTTGTCGTTGGCCAGTGCCCGCTTAAGCGGCTCAATG
>JAHEXM010000168.1 GCA_023252115.1 Micrococcales bacterium
TGCTACTCCGAGTCGCTGAGAAGACTCGTCCAGCACCAGGTGAATCGTGAGGCCAGAGGTGGCCCCGACTTGGCGGACATAGCTAGAAAGCGCTGCCCCGAGTCCGGTATCAGGTTGTACGTCGCTGCGCAGGTCAAAGATCGAGAGTCGAAGCTCGCTCACGATACGAGTCAGCTCCTCGCGTAACTGCTGAACTTGTTCCCGTTGATGCTCATCCGTGGCTTCAGCCGAGATTGCATCAACGACATAGCCGAGCGATGCCACTTCCTGAGCGATCCCATCGTGAATTTCGCGAGCTAACCGTCGACGCTCTTCCATGGTGGCAAGGACGCGGACTTCGCTAAACAAGCGTCCAGTGTCGATCTGGAGTGCAGCGTCATCCATGATCGACTGCGCAGAGTCAAGCGCTTCCGTGCCCCACAAAGTTCCGCTTCGCTCCATAGCGACAACACCGATTACCCGGTCACCAAGGCGAAGCGGCAGAACGGCTGAAGCAGTTTCACCCGTATCGGCGTCGACCAATGATCCGTGAGCCTGTACCCAATGCATTGAATCGATGGCCTTCTGCCATCGTGCGTTGTCCGGTTCCGGATTCCAATCGACCCGCTCTGCTCCAATGATGGTCAACGAAACGAGTCGGCCGCGGTCGTTCAAGGTGTACAGGCCAGCGCGGTCGTATGGCGCTTCGTCGCGAAGGTTGAGCAGCATTGTTTGACCAAGGCTGACTTCGTCGAGACCCGTAGGAAGTGCGCGCGCAACTTCGCGAAGCTGACTCAACAAGATGTGGGCTGCGACGTAGGTGTCCGTTGATCCGGCCGACTCGGTGTTTTGAATGCGGGCCCAGGCCCCCACGGCGCCGGTGGCCAAACCCAACCCTGCCCATTCAGCGGCACTGCGATATTGCTCCGGCGCGGTGATGCCGCTGATCAGCCATTGGGACAGAAGAAGAACTGCTGCGCTAATGCCCGTCGCGATTGCCGCCAATAGAAAGCCAGCTTCCACCCCGGCGGCTAGGGGTGGAACAACCAGATACGGAAGCAGAGCTTCGGGATACGTGCCTGCGGTTCCCATGATTAGCGCAGCAAGACCGGCTTCAGCTAATGGTTTGCCGATGCGAAGGACGTTGGACTTGGCTGGGATCGTCGCAAGGACTGCCAGCAGCGCAAGTAACGTCAGCGGAATTGCCAACTGATTTATTTGATCGACGAGTGCGGTCAAGATCGTAACGAGCGCAAGAACACCAAATCGAACAGCAATAACCACATTGCGCGCAGTGGGATTTGTTATTGGGTGTCGGGCAGTTCTGGAGGTGACTATCTCGGCGGCAGAGTCTGCAGCCGTCTGCGCAGAAGATTCGGCAGCGCTGCTGTCAGGTTTGCGGCTCGCTGCGCGCTGCGCTTCGCCGCTCATCTTTGTGACGTTTGCACACTCATGCGGCCAACTCCAGTTGAATTCACCAATTCATTGCATCTGGCGTAGCGCCCGTGCAGTGGAGTTATTTGCCCAGAACTTCCATCATCGAGATGACTGCTGGTCCCATGATGACCACGAACAAGGCTGGCATGATGCAGAAGATCAACGGGAAAAGAATCTTGACTGGGACTTTTTGTGCCGATTCCTCGGCGCGCTGACTGCGCTTGACGCGCATCTCGTTGGCTTGCACTCGAAGCACACTGGCAACGGGAACACCCAACTTGTCGGCCTGAGTCATCGCCCCAACAAAGTGTTCGAGTTCTTTAGCGTTGGTGCGGTCACCGAGTGAACGCATAGCTTCGGCTCGCCCGCTACCGATCTGCATTTCCTGCAAGACACGGGCAAACTCATCAGCCACCGGACCTGAGGTATTGCGGGCAACTTGGCCCAGTGCCGCATCGAATCCCAAACCGGATTCGACCGATACCGTCAGAAGGTCCAGTGCGTCAGGCAAATCGCGCTGAATCTGTTCCGTGCGGTTGTGTGCCGCTTGATAGACGGCAAGGTCAGGAGCGTAGAAGCCCAGAAGTGCAAGCCCGGGCGCAAGTACTAGTGCGGGTATGTACGCCCCGACCAACACGGGAAAAATGAAACCGACCGCTCCACCGATGAACAGCGCCACCGTCTTCAAGGCCAATACACGGTCGACATCCCACCCATAGGGGTTGCCAGCGATATCCAATTTCAACCGTAACCGTGTTCGTCGTTCAACTGGTGTCAGCCGACGACCAGCGCGCAATGCACGATCCATCAGTGGCAGCACCACGCGCTCATGAAAGTCGTCGTCGCGGCGCGATGCCTTTTCGCGCGAGGGTGTGACGTTTCCAATTGACTTCAGCGTGCGTTTGACATCGGCCCGCTCCGGGTTACCAAGAACACCAAATCCAACAAGTGCAATTCCCACCGCACCGGCAATACAAACGAAACCAAGAATCAAGAAGGCCAGAGCATTCATGAGTTAGACCTCCACCTTGATCGCTTTGCTCATCCAAACTATGCCCACCAAAAAGATCACTCCAGCTGTGATGATCATCAACCAGCCCAACGGAGACGTGAACAGCTTCGACAAATACTCAGGGCGGATGACCGCCAATACCAATGCGACCAAGATCGGCAGCGCGCCAAGGATCGCCGCCGAGAGGCGACCTTCAGCAGACAGCACCGAAACCTGGCGGCGAAGGCGCTCACGTTCACGAAGAGTCCCAGCCACGGTGAGCAGAACCTCGGCTAAGTTGCCACCGACTTCATGCTGAATCCGAATCGCCATGACAACCCAAGCCATGTCGGTGCTGTGCATGCGAACGGCAACGGCGTCAAGCGCGTCCTCGAGTGCTGCGCCGAGTCGAACCTCAATCAGCGCTCGGTTCAACTCATCCGCCATCGGTCCGCTGGTCTCGTGCACAACGGCATCAACTGCCTGCGGAAGTGAGTACCCGGACGAGAGTGAACCCGAAATCATTTGAAGCGTTTCGGGCAGCTCCGAGTAAAAGGCGTTACGACGTCGCTCCCGTTTGAATGCCAAGAACCCGTACGGCAATCCGAACCCGACAGCGACACCGATAATGCCGGCAACCAGCGAAAAGCTCGACAGCAACAACAACACGAGGCCAAGGCCGAGGGTCGATGCAGCATGTAGCAACATCCACTCGCCTGGACGGAGAGGCACTGCGGCTGCATCAAGTGAATCAGCCAAGTTCTCTTCAAATCCGCGATCTGCCGCCAGCTTGTCGGCGGCACCGACGGCGCGCCGCGTCATCTGGTTGTTGCCGAGAGACGTAGCCGCGTATTGCGGCGTCACTACCGCTTGCGATTGTGCGCTGTAACCCTTAAGTCGGCTTGCCAGACGTCCCTTGGTGCGATCAGATCCGAACCGCGCGCCCAGGGCAATCGCCACGATGCCAAAGAGCCCAGCAAAGACAAGCAACAAACCCATTGCCAAAAGAAGACTTCTCATCGGGAACGTCCTGACCGAAGCTTCGGCGCACCGAAAGCATTAGAGCTGAAGACGTTGGTATCGACATTTTCGCCCGCAGCCGAGAGCCGATCAAGAAACTTGGGAACCAAACCGGTGGGAACTAGTTGTCCCTTCGATTCAGAATCCGCGTTGTTCGCGACGCCGGGAGCCAAGTTGGGGGCGTTGTAGTCGAACGCAAAGATGTCTTGAAGCGTGACAATTTCACTTTCCATGCCGACAACTTCGGTCACATGGGTAATTCGGCGGCTGCCGTCTCGCATGCGAGTTTGATGAACGACGATGTCGATCGCGCTGGCAACCTGTTCGCGGATGGCCCTGACCGGCAGGTCTACACCAGCCATCAACACCATGGTTTCGATTCGCGACAGTGCGTCACGCGGACCATTGGAGTGCACAGTGCAAATGGAGCCGTCGTGTCCGGTGTTCATCGCCTGCAACATGTCCAGGGCGGCCGCGTCACGAACTTCACCCACGACAATTCGGTCTGGTCGCATACGTAGCGAGTTGCGAACTAAGTCACGGATGCTGATTTCGCCGCGACCTTCGACGTTTGATGGTCGCGATTCCAGACGGACGACGTGTTCCTGGTCAAGCTGGAGCTCGGCCGCGTCTTCGATGGTGACGATGCGCTCAGTATCCGGAAGGAACGACGACAAAACGTTAAGAGTTGTCGTCTTCCCGGCGCCGGTCCCACCTGATACCAGGATGCTCATTCGCCCACGTACGCATGACCGCAGGAATTCTGCGACGTGGATCGGAAGGGTGCCAAACGTTACGAGGTCCTCGACCGTGTATGGATCGGCCGCGAACTTACGAATGGTCAGAGCCGAACCATCCACTGCGAGCGGGGCTACGACCGCATTGACGCGACTACCGTCAGGTAGCCGTGCGTCGACCATCGGTGATGACTCATCAACGCGCCGTCCGATGCGGCCCACGATTTTGTCGATCGTGCGACGGAGGTGCTGATCGTTGGTGAATGCGCCATCGACTCGGCTCAATTTTCCGTGCCGCTCGACGTAGATGACCGATGGTCCGTTGACCATGATTTCGGTGACGTCGGCGTCGCGCAAATACGGCTCAAGCGGCCCGTATCCCAAAACGTCGTCCGAGATTTCCTGGGCAAGTCGCGCCTTTTCGGTCACCGAAAGTGGAGTTCCGCCGCGTTCCAAAACCTCGTGCAGCTCGGCGCGCACCCGTCGCGCCAGTTCCGCCTCGGTAATGGTTGAGTCATAGAGTTCCGGGCCTAGCTTCTCGACCAGGGCTGCGTGCACCTCGCGTTTGAGATCGGCATACGGATCTGTTGGTGCTACGCGCTTTGCCTTGCCAGAGTTGGACAAGTCGATAATTGAGTCTTCGGTCGATGCCTCGCGTGACCGACGTGCCTGATCAAGGCGCTGCGACAAACTCATGACTTCCTCCGTAGGCGTCGGCCGCGTCCAGAAGACGCTGCAACCGGCTCGGGAGTTTGCGTCAGATTGACTTGACCGATGACGGCGCCAGTTGCAAATGCGGCAAATGCCTTCGTGACTGGATGATCGGGCTTGT
>JAHEXM010000169.1 GCA_023252115.1 Micrococcales bacterium
TGACCCATTCGGCGAAGCGTGGCCTTGAAGTTACGAGGCTTCTCGGGAAGTCCTGTGCCCAGAGACCCCGGCCCGCCCCGGCCAAATAGCCCTTGCGGCTGACTGGGGTTACTTGGTCCGCTTGACGATGTTGATGTACTCATGCGGCTTCCTCAGCCGACAGCTGGGAATTGACGATCTCTTGGTAAGTCTCGCAATCGGTCATCAGTTCTGCGTGCGTGCCGACGCCAACGATGAAGCCATCGTCAAGGACGATAATCTTGTCTGCGTGCAGGATTGAGGTGACTCGTTGCGCGACAATCACCACGGTGGTATCACGCGCTTCTTTCAACAAGGCCGCTCGCAATCGTGCATCCGTTGCATAGTCAAGCGCCGAGAAGCTGTCGTCCAGGATCAGGACAGGAGCCCGGCGCACGAGGGCGCGCGCGATTGCCAACCGCTGTCGCTGACCGCCCGAAACGTTTGCTCCACCCTGGTCGATTGGTGCATTAAGTCTCTCGGGAAGGCCACTAACAAATGGCCCTGCTTGTGCGACGTTTAGCGCATGCCACACTTCGTCGTCGGTGGCGAGGGCGTTGCCGAATCGCACGTTGGTCGCGACGGTTCCGGTAAACAGAAACGACTTCTGCGGAACAAGAGCCAAGTGCTGCCAGACATCGGCTTGGCGCATCTGGCGAATATCCACGCCGTCGAGTTCGATGACTCCACTGCTGACGTCATAAAGGCGAGGGATGAGGTTGACTAAGGTCGTCTTTCCTGATCCGGTTCCGCCCACGATCGCGGTGGTCTGACCTGGCTCCAAGGTGAACGAAATTCGTTCCAGCACCGGGTCTTGTGCGCCTGGGTATCGAAACTCAACGTCTCGAAATTCAATGCGTCCCAATGTGGCTGGTCGGGCGGGCTCTGCCGGCAGTGCGGCGGGGGCTGGATCTTTGATTGCCGGTGTAGTCATCAGCACCTGCTGAATGCGTTCGGAGGACGCTGCCGCGCGTGGCACCATAACGAACATCATCACGGCCATCATCACCGAGAATAAAATTTGCATGATGTACTGCAAAAAGGCGGTGAGATCGCCGATCTGCATTTGTCCGGTGTTGACTAAATGACCGCCGAACCAAATAACAGCGACGCTTGAGCCATTCATGATCAACATCAAGAGCGGCATCATCAGTGCGAACAGTCGGGCTACGCGTAACGAAGTGTCGGTCAGGTCGTCGTTTGCGACGGCAAATCTTGCTTCTTCTTCGTGCGTCCGGACGAAGGCGCGGATGACCCGGATACCAGAGAGGTTCTCGCGCATCACATCGTTAATCCGGTCAATCTTTATTTGGATCGAGCGGAAGAGCGGAACAGCGCGGAACATCAGCGCCCCGATAACAATTGCCATCAACGGGATGATGACGAGCAATAGAGCGGACAATTGAACGTTGAGGTGCATTGCCAAAAAGATTCCACCGATAGCGGTAATCGGTGCGAGCACCATCATCGTCAGGCCCATCATGACCAGCATCTGGACTTGCTGCACGTCATTGGTATTGCGAGTAATCAACGACGGAGTACCGAATTCGTTGACCTCGTGAAGCGAAAAGGATTGGACTGTTTCGAACAGCGACGCCCGCACGTCACGACCGAATCGCATCGCTGTGCGCGCGCTGTAATACACGGCGACGATCGAGCAAACCCCCAGTGCGAACGTGACAGCCAACATCAACAGGCCGACGACGATGATGTAGTGAATATCGCCCTTGACGACGCCATTGTTGATGATGTCGGCATTGAGGGTAGGCAGAAAAAGGTTCGCTGTTGCTTGCAGAAAGAGCAGCAAAATGATGACCACAAGCGAACCGCGATAAGGCCGAAGGAAGCGGCGGAGCAGTTGGGTCATGAGCTCAGGGTTTCACGGTCAAACATCGGTCGAGCCGACGGCTGGGCGGCGCGAACTCAACGACTGTTCGAACGTTGTGAACTAGCCCAAGTCAGGGTCAGTCATGACTTCGACAAGTGCTGGACCGGGATGAGCAAGAGCCTGCGCAATTGCAGCATCGAGTTGATCACGCGATGTCACTTTGATGCCCAAGGCACCGCAAATTCGCGCGTATTCGGCGAAGTCTGGATTGTGCAATGAGGTCTGCCAAACGCTCATTTCTACCGCGCGCTGCTCTTTACTGATCTTTCCTAGCTGTTGGTTGTTGAGCAGCACGTGCGTAATGTTCATGCCGTACTTAACGGCAGTAGTGAGTTCAGCGAGATACTGACCAAAGCCGCCGTCGCCCGTGACGGCGACGATCGGACGATCCGGTGCCGCCGCCCACGCTCCCATTGCCGCGGGGTATCCGAAACCGATTGATCCGAGGTAACCCGACATCAGTACTGACTGTTCGCTGCATTCGAAGTAGCGACCAAACGAGTACGCGTTGTTTCCGACGTCAACAGCGATCACAGCATTGGATGGAACAAGCCGCGTCATCGCATCGAACACTGACGCTGAATTGACGCCCCGACCAGAATCGTCGGCCATTCTGCGGGCTTTCTCGTCATGCCAGAGCGCCCACCGTTCAGCAATGTCTGGACGCTGATCAACGCGCTTTGGGGTTGCCGGCATCGCGGCAGTCATTACGCGTGCGGTTACCCCAACATGACCCAGGACGGGCACGGTTACCGGGTGGAAGCGACCGAGTGCCATTGGGTCGTAATCGACCTGCACGATTGGCTTGTAGTCGGCGATACCAGTGTGGTTCGAGAATGAGGCACCAAACACCAGTAACAGGTCAGACTCATTCATCAACCAACTGGCGACCGGCGTACCACTTCGACCAAGAACGCCAGCACCCAACGGATGCCGATCACTGACTAGTCCCTTGGCCTTAAAGGTAGTGAGAACGGGCGCATCGAGTGCTTCAGCAATGGCCATAACGTCGTCCATGTCGAAGCGTGCTCCGTGGCCCACAATCACGACGGGACGCTTGGCATTTGCCACCAACTCCATCGCTTGCGCAACGGCTGCCGGCGGGGGTGAGATGTGTTGGTCTGGAACTCGGCCTGATGGACCTGATGCGCGTGCATCGCCCACGGGCTGCACTTGCACCTCATCGGGAAACACGAGGTGAGCAACGCCGCGCTCCAAAGTTGCATGTTTAAGTGCCAGAGTCATCAACTCAGCATGATCCGAGTCGGGCAACACAGTCTTGGAGTAGTTCGCAACGTCTGCGAACGCGCCAGTCAGATCAACATCTTGGAAGGCGCCGCGGCCGAGTGTCTTGGACGGGACTTGGCCCGAAATTGCGAGCACGGGGGATCGGTCGACTTTTGCGTCGTACAGGCCGGTGAGCAAGTTGGTTGATCCAGGTCCGGCAATCCCGAAACACGCGGCGGGGCGCCCCGTGAGCTTGCCGTAGGCCGAGGCGGCGAATGCTGCTGCGCCTTCATGACGAATACCGATGAACTGCAAGTCGCCCGCGTCTTCAGCGCGGTGCAAAGCATCAGAAAAGCCAAGGTTAGAGTGCCCGACCATTCCAAAAACGTGCGTCACGCCCCAGGCGACCAACGTCTCGACCATGACATCCGAGACGGTGCGCTCATGTGGTGCTTGCGGAGCAATTGCGACATAGACACCGTCGTCACGGACCTGAAGTGGAAAACAGGCCGGAGCATCGGTGAATCCGGGTGGTGGTTGGCCGTCTAGCGGGTTGTAGTCGTAGCCGTGCCACGGGCATCGGAGCATGCCTTTCTCGATTGTTCCTTCGCCCAGTGGGCCGCCTTGGTGCGGACAGTGATTGTCGAGTGCGCCGTATTGCCCGTCAAAATGGGTCAGCGCCAGACTCTTGTGACCGGCAACAACCACCTTTACGCGGCCTTCCGGCAGGTCGTCGAGGTCGGCAACCTTGTGCCATTCGGCCTCAGGTTGTTCGGCGAGTGCGGTTTCTTGGGCTTCCAAATTTTCGCTCATGACGTCATCACAGGGCTGAAGCTATACCCAGATCAGGGGCCTAAGTACGTATTCGAGAGTCCACAATTTGTAGTAATTATTTTTCCCAGTTCAACTGCGGATCGGCGCGTGTGCCAGATGCCGATCTGCCATGCTCCAAGAGCACGGACACAACATTCTGCAGCGCTAGGAGCAACATGATTCCCGAGAAGATCCAGGCATTCATTGACCGTCAAGTTGCCGACTCGCCGACCGACTATTCAGACCTACGAGCCGTCGTGATCAACGGAACGTTAAAACGGTCGCCGGAAATCAGCCAGACCGAGGGTCTGATCAAGTTGTCGACCAACATCATGGAAGGCCTTGGCGTTCAGGTTGATCTTGTTCGCACTGTTGACCACGTAATCCCGCCGGGCTTGCTCAAAGACATGCGTGAAGGCGGCTGGGAGCGCGACGACTTTCCCGAGATCTATCAGAACTTGGTGGCACCTGCCGACATCATCATTCTCGCGACCCCTATTTGGCTCGGTGATCAAAGTTCACAAACCCGCTTGATCATCGAGCGTCTTTACGGCTGGTCATCTGACCTGAATGAGGCCGGTCAGTGGTCTTACTACGGCAAAGTCGGCGGTGTCATCATCACCGGCAACGAGGATGGTGGAAAGCACTGTGCTGCCCAAATGATGTACGCGCTGCAGCACATCGGAGTGACGATTCCGCCGCAGTCAGATACCTATTGGAATGGTGAAGCTGGCCCTGGGCCGTCGTACTTGGATCCGGAGTTCGGCGGCGACCGCAACGCCTGGACCACCCGAAATACCGCGTTTATGACCTGGAACGTTCTTCACCTGGCGCGCATGCTCAAGGACGCCGGCGGCATTCCGGTGTACGGAAACCGCAGTGTGGAGTGGGATCTGTCAATGCCCGACAGTCCGAATCCGGAGTATCGCTAACGCGTTTACTTGATGGGGAAGCGCCCGTAATTGTCGTGGTTAGCGCCAGCGGCATTGGGGTTAGGTACGTGGCCCAATGTCC
>JAHEXM010000170.1 GCA_023252115.1 Micrococcales bacterium
ACCGCCCGATCAGCGGTGCTAACTTTCACCAGAACATCCTCAGCCATTTGTACTTCGCGTAGCAAGATCGACGCTGGAAGTTCGGTAGGGCGAGCGCAGTCGAGGCCTGCCGGACTTTCGGTGGCGATCCTTTGCGAAGCAAACCTAAACGGCTGCTAACTCGTCGAGCGCTGCATCGAACTGATCGCCGAAGCCGAGCCGAGCGGCCACAGATCCAAGGACCTCGTCCGGGTACAAATCAATGTCCTCGCACAAGATTGCGAGCTCCGCCCCAGACATACCCCAGTCGGAAACGATGGTGAGATCGCCAGCCGGTGTGATTTCGTCGAGCTCTGCATCGTCGGGGCGCGGCAGTCCTAAACGCTCAACAACTTGGACCGCCAACGGCCAGTCACTTGCAGCACCAACGTCAGACAGCAGCAGCCGGCATTGCGCACCTTGCATGCGCGCCAGCACAAAGAACTCCTCGCCAATGCAGACCAGACCAAGTGCCCCTGAATCTGCGGCTTGAGCCTCAAGTGAATCGATGAGTGCGTTCAATGAGTCGCCAGCGCGTTTCGGCAACATGTCTAAACGCCACACGCCATCTTCACGCCAAGCAGCCATTACGAAGTCGACGGCGTCCTCATCCATGGAGTGCTCCTGTCGCTCGGCGGTCGCGGTGCTAGACGTAAGACTGTCAGCACCTGATCACGATGGTGCAGGCGGGACACAGACTCCGACGTGACGGTTAGGTAAAACTTCGCCCATTGCAATGCAAATGCGCGAAGTCGGCGGGACTAAAGCGCCTCAAGGTCCTTGACTACTTTGGTAAGCGAGTCCTTCGCGTCACCAAAGAGCAGCGTGGTCTTCGGATCGAACAGCAGCTCGTTTTCGATACCGGCAAAACCTGGTCGCATCGAACGTTTCAAGAAGACAACCTGCTGAGCCGACCCGACATCAAGGATCGGCATTCCATAAATCGGAGCACTCGGTTCAGTCTTAGCCGCCGGGTTGACCACGTCATTTGCACCAACGACAAGGACAACTTCGGTCGACGGGAATTCGGGATTGATCTCGTCCATTTCCTTGAGTTGTTCGTACGGCACGTTCGCTTCAGCCAGCAACACGTTCATGTGCCCAGGCATCCGACCGGCAACCGGGTGGATGGCGTAGTCGACCTGAACACCGCGATCAGTCAGCAAATCCACCAGCTCACGAATCGTGTGCTGGGCTTGGGCCACGGCGAGCCCGTATCCAGGAACGATGATGACCTTGCTGGCGTACGCAAGCATGATCGCAACGTCCTGCGGGGTGGACGACCGAATCGGACGCTCCTCGCCACCGCCAGTTCCGACGGCCGCCGCAGTCGCGGTAAACGCGCCGAACATGGTGTTGGTTAGCGGTCGGCCCATCGCCTTGGCCATTTCGCGGGTCAACAACGTTCCCGATGCGCCAACCAGCGTTCCCGCGACTATGAGCAACACGTTGCCCAGGACGTAGCCGCTGGCAGCAACCGACAAGCCGGTGAAGGCGTTAAGCAGTGAAATAACGATCGGTACGTCAGCACCACCGACTGGCATCACCAGCAGCAGACCGAACAGCAGCGACAGTGCAAGCAAAACAACCAAGAGCAGCGTCGTTGGGGCAACAACGAGCCAAACTGCTGCCACCAACGTCAGCAACGCGACCAGCATCGTGATGAAGCGGCCGGCCGGCAACAGAATGGGTCGCGTCGTGATGACTTCCTGAAGCTTAAGGAAAGTCAGAATCGATCCGGTGAACGACACTGAGCCGACCACAACAGTGAACACGGTTGCTGTCAATACGCCCTTGGATTCGAACTCGCCAGCGCCAAGAAATTCGATGACCGAAATCAAAGCCGCAGCGCCACCGCCGACACCGTTAAAAAGGGCCACCAGTTGCGGCATCTGCGTCATCTTGACCTGGCGGGCAGCCGGGTAACCGATAGCAATACCAATCACGATTGCAATCAGGATCAACCACAGGTGCTTCATGTGCGGATTGGCCAGGAACACGACCACGACTGCAACAAGCGCACCAATCGCACCGAGCATGTTGCCGTTGCGCGCCGTCTTGGGTCCAGACAGACCCTTGAGAGCAAGCACGAAACAAACAGCCGCAAAAAGGTCCGCCAGTTGAGCCCAGACAGGAGTCAGCGTCATACAGCGCCGCCTTCGCTATCTGCGCCTGACTCAGCCTTCGGCGGCTTTTTTACCTTGAACATCTCGAGCATGCGATCGGTCACTGCAAAACCACCGACCAAGTTGACCGTGGCCAACACAATCGCGACGAGCCCTAACACCAGCGCAACCGTCGAGTCTGCGTAACCCGTCACCAGAATTGCGCCCACGAGGACGATGCCGTGGATGGCATTTGCGCCGGACATCAGTGGCGTGTGCAGAACGGTCGACACTTTCGATACGACCTCGAAACCAACAAAACACGACAGGATGAAAATTGTCAGCAGAGCAACATCGGAACTCATCAGCTACGCCCCTTTCCGGATTTCGCCATTGAGCACGACTGCACAGCCTTCAATGATTTCGTCTTCCGGATCTAGTACGAGTTCGCCTTCTTTGGCAACCAGGCCCAGCAACGCAACGACGTTCATCGCGAACAACCTGGATGCGTGCATTGGCATTGAACTGGCGAGGTCTCGCGCACCGTAGATCGTGACGCCATTGATGACGACAGACTCACCGGGCACCGATCCCTCGACGTTGCCGCCGGTTTCGGCCGCCAAGTCGACGACGACCGACCCGGGCCGCAAACCATTGAGCATTTCGGCAGTTACCAACCGGGGTGCTTGTCGACCTGGGACAGCCGCCGTTGTGATCAAGACGTCAGATTCGGTGATGAAGGGCGTAAGCAACTCGCGCTGGCGCGCGGCTCGTTCCTCGGTCATCTCTTTCGCATACCCGCCGCTGCTATCAAGTTCTTCGAGGTCGAGCACGACGAACTTCGCACCCATCGACTTCACTTCGTCGGCAGACGCAGCCCGCACGTCATAGGCCGAAACAACTCCGCCAAGTCGCTTTGCGGTGGCAATCGCTTGTAGGCCAGCGACTCCTGCACCAAGCACAAGGACTTTGGCCGGCGGGATCGTGCCAGCAGCTGTCATGAAAAGCGGAAAGAATTTGGGCAGATTCTCAGCAGCGATCAGCGCCGAGCGGTACCCAGTAACCAGCGCCTGCGACGTCAGCGCGTCCATCGATTGAGCACGCGAAATGCGCGGAACCAAGTCGAATGAAAGAGCTGTCGCGCCTCGACCGGCGATTGCCTCGATCGTCGGCCCATCAGCATTGGGCTGAAGAAACGACACTGCAACGGCCCCGGCCTTCAGCTTGTTAGCACGATCGGGATCAAGTGGGCGAACAGTGGCAATAACGTCGGCATCGCCAAGCGCCGCATCGACGTTGGCAGCCGCAACCACCGTCGCACCTGCTTCAGTGAAGTCAGCATCGGTGGCGAAAGATGGGTCGCCAGCACCAGATTCGACGTGGACCTCGAGACCCAACGCAGCGAGTTTTCCGACCGTGTCGGGCACTAATGCACTACGTCGTTCCCCCTCGCGGGTCTCCGCGGGGACGAAGAGCCTCACGGGCCCCACCTCCTTTTGCCGTTCGGCGGAGATTACGGGGTCGATCGACCCCGGCCGAGCATCGACCCCGAGAACAAAGGGCTCCTTGGGGGGTCTGGCAGACTCCCCCGTCATGGTCCACTGGTCACGAAAAGCCGTTCCATTTGCCATTGCCGTCGTCGGTTTGGCGGCGCTTGCCTCATGTTCCAGCGACCAGCCAGCTTCAGCGCCGACCGACTCGGTGACTCCCTCGGCATCCGAATCAGTGACCGCGCCGCCCACAAATGGGGTTCCGGTGTCCTTTAAAGCGACTTTGACCTCGATCTACAAGAAAGTCGAGTCAGTCGGCCCGAAGGACTCCCAAACTTTCGGGGTCAATGTTTTATCGGGTACCACCAAAATCAACGACCGAACGGTGACGGTTCGAATCCTGGGAACCGTGGATTACGACAAGGGCAACGGGCCTTTCGGTGGGTTTATGGAGTTGGTCTGGTCGGATGGAACCACGATTGGGATGCGCCAGGAAGGCAAGGCGAGCGTCGATCCCGACACGAAAAAGACCGAGTTCAGCGCGCGGCTCGATGTCATCGCAGGTACCAAAGCAGCCGTTGCGACTGACGGAACTGGCGAATGGACCGGTTCTAAATCGGGATCAACAGGCACCAGCATGTCCATCTCGGTCAATCTGATGCTGACGGGCGCACCCGAAGCTCTCACCGGTGTTCCGCCCAATTCGACACCCACTCCGAGCACCTCTTACAACGCCACAATTGCGCCCTAACCGATCTTGAGTTCCGGCTTATAGCAGCATGGCAAGAGGGCATGCAGAACTTCGGCTAGCCCTCTTCTTAGCCAGGGTGACCGGTTGCTCAAACCTCATCCATTTGGCCATCTCGTAACGCTGAGTGACCCATTTCTCTCCTTGCGATGACACCTCGCGGATTCGGAGGTTCAATGGACCCCTCAACACAAAAGGAGACGGGGCCGTGGGACGCGTATTTCTGTTCGGCATCACCTGCGCGGTCTTCGCGTTCTTGGTGATCATGGCCGGGCAGTTCCTTAACCTGAACCTTCAGAACGTCCTCTTTGGCACGGCCGCTGGCGCGATCTTGGCGCTGGTCCGGATCCAGAGCCCAGTAGCTCGCCTCGGTGCCTACATGATCGGCGTCATTTTTGGGATGGCCCTGTTTTTGCTCCGCGCGGGCGTACTGCCGTCAACATGGATCGGCAACGCGCTCGCAGTCGTCATCATCATCCTGATCCTGACCGCCGTGAGCGCCTTCACTAAGGACCGTTTGCCGCTGTGGGCAATGTTGCTTGGCGCAATGACTTTCGTCGGCGCTTACAACGGTTACTTCACCTCGACACCGTGGC
>JAHEXM010000171.1:0-4402 GCA_023252115.1 Micrococcales bacterium
CTGCGCTATTCAAACTTGTACGGCACCAAACTCAGCGGCGCAAACTTGCACGGCACCAAACTCCTGGGCGCCTACCGCTGACCAACGAAAAAGGTCATTTGCGGCGTCAAACTTAGCGATTCGCCTTCACAGGAAATCCCTAGGAAACCAGGCCTTTTGGGCAGTTTCAATGCGACCTTTCGCACTTTGTAAGGTTCTTCATAGTTCGGTTCCAAAGAGGGCGTCGCCGGGTTACTGTCCGGATCACATGAGAGCCGTCGGGGGCAGACGAGATGGCAGCTGATCTAGGTGGGGCGACACAATGAAGCAGGATCCGTATTTAGGGCCGCAATACCGCTCGCGAGAGCGTTTCGGCGACTACATCGCGGGCTGGAGCGATGGTCGGCGAATGTTGCCTAATATCCCGGCCGAGAAGCCCATCCAGTCACCCAAACTCAACCAGATTGCGGCTGATCATGGTCGGCGCATTGAAACGTTGCGCGTCGCTTTCGCTGATGACTACCAACCGCTGATAGCTGACCTTATGGACATCGACCGGCAGCTCGGCGAGGCCCAGCGTTTGATCAACGAACAGATCGCTGCGTTGAACGAGTGTGAGGCGATTGGTGTCGTACCCGGGCGGGGTCATGGCGAAGATCAGTTCACTGACGAATTTATCGCCACCCGTCGCCAACGTGAATTCACTGCTCGCATGGTTCATCACCGCGGGGCATTAACTGCTGCATACAACCGACAAGTTGAGCTCTTGGCCAAGCGTGATTCGGCACAGACTCGGTTGGATGCTCTCGACGACCAGAAGAACGCCCAACTGCGACGACTCGATGCCCTGCACGCACGTCGCCGAGCTACCTATCTGCGTGGCGTGACTCGCACGCATGGCGATCGAATTCAGCTCAGCGACTTCGGCGATGTTGCACCGACTTGGAACGGAACTGTGGTGACGTCATGACAACCATTAACGACAACCGAGAAACACATAACGCACCACACCTCACAACAACCGAGCCGCCTGCGCAGTCTGTCCCGAGTCGCACACTGTTTCGCCGCTACGACAACCTGTTGGCTTACCTTGTGCTCGCGTGTATTGCTTTAGCCGACTTCTTCAACTTCTGGGTGGCTTTTCAGCGGTTCGACCGCAATGCAAGTCAGGCTGTTGCATTGGTCTTGGTCGGCGCAATGACACTGACTGCTGTGGCACTCATGATGTTCGCGAGTCACTACTGGCGCAAAGGCGTCGACCACCACGTCGTGCAGCGTGTAGCAATCGTGTTGCCGATGGTGGCCATTTGGTTGGCACTCGGTATCGCGGCATTCGCCATGCGCATGACACTGCCCCCACAAGTTTCATCTGGCTTCGGCGCGGCGACAACAGCGAGCTCCAGCAGCAGCCAACACAACATGATCTTGGCTTCGTTGATGTTTGTGCTCTACCTCGGCGCCGGAATCGTGTCGTGGGTCATCGAGGCCAAGCTCGAGAATCCCGAGCGCAAGTTGGCGTACCGAGCCCGCGGGTCAATGTGGACGCGCTGGGCTCAACGCCGCGCCGCACGTAAGGCCCAACGCCTTGCCGTTGCGCAAGGTACTGCGCGAGCAAAGCGCTGGCACTGCGTTTCAAGCGACGCGGTTGGATTTCGTCAGAAGCTTGCTGAAGCTGAAGCAAATGTTGCGGCGTTGGTCGACGAGCAGCGGGTGATTGTTGACAACTCGACTCATGTTCACGCTTCGCTTCGTGCGCAGTCTCAGGAGCTCAAAAGCTACGCCCGCTTGCGGCTAGCTCAGGGCCTCAAGCAGCCAGCAAAGACAAGCGGAGTCTTTACTGATGTGCGAACGCATGGAGCTGATTATCTATCGGTTGTGGGTGATGAGTGATGTTCAAGCGAAAAAATAGGGCGACGCCTGCGCAGGCAGCACAGCAGCCGAACGGCACGATGTTTGAGAAGTACCGCGCACAGTTGGACGACCAAATTGAACGCACCGCACTTGCCGGAGCTGCCGACGAGGCCCACGGCGCGATCTTTGATGGATTGGTTGATGCCTGGTTGAACCAGGAACTCGCAACCGCTGACCATGAGACGCGCTTGGCGTCCTTGGATTGCGAGCGACGGACGCTCAAAGCTCGCGCACATGCCGAAGCCATTCGAACGCAACTTGCATCGGCAGAGGCGTGGCTTGCGGATGCGGCTAATCTGCCGCCTGGAGTCGAAGCTGTTGACCTTGCGACTGGTGCCCGCACAAATGTCTAAGCGTTTGATGTCTGTTCGGTCCGTTGCCACCGCATCGGTCGTGGGGCTTGTTGGGTTTGGACTCACGGCTTGTGGTGGTTCAACAGATACGGCTGGCAGCAATCCTTGCGGTGATCCCGGAGGAGATGTGGTCGTTGCGGCGAGCGCGCGATCGAATGCTCCGTGGCCGACTGCGCAGTTCGGGACGATCCTGACGAACTTCGCGACCAACGCAACTCAAAACCAGAAGACAGTCTCGATCGTGACGACTGACGGGCAGCCTGGATTGGTCGCGAGTGTTCCGTTCAAGTCTGACGCTGCAAACCCCCAGGCAGCCAAAGATGAGCTGGCGCCGAAACAAGCTCAGTTGCTCCAGCAACTTCAGTCCTCGCGCGCAAAGACGGATGAAGCAAATCCGTTGGGTGCGCTTGATGTTGCTGCACGAACGATCCATGGCGGCGGCAGCAACGGAACGATTGTGTTGCTTGATTCGGGCTTGCAAACAACGGGTGCATTGAATTACACGCGTGGCTTGCTCGACTCAGACCCCCAGAAGGTTGCGCAGGAGTTGGCCGAGCGCAACCAATTGCCTGACTTGTCCGGCATCAACGTGATTGTTCTTGGCATTGGCGATGTTGCCTCGCCGCAGGCATCGCTCGATACCGCGCAATGCAGCAACTTACGTGACCAGTGGCACGCGATTGTGTCGAAGGCTGGCGCCGCGTGCACAAACATTGATCCGACTCCGATCACTGGTTCGGCCGCTGCTGGCTTGCCTGACGTGGCGACAGTTACGGTCCCCCAGACTCAAGCAATTGCTCCGGGCAACCGTGTGGTGATCAGCAATACCGCAGTCCAGTTTGTTTCCGATTCGGCTGAATTGGTCAATCCGATCGCGGCACGCAAGGCGCTGGGGCTTGTTGCCGAGGACCTGAAGTCCAGCAACAAACACATCTTGTTGACTGGTACTACAGCGACCGACGGAACTGAGCCCGGGCGGTTAGCGCTTTCGCGACAGCGTGCTGACGCGGTCAAGGCATTGCTTGTCGAGCTCGGAGTGCCCGCCGCCAACATTTCGACCGAGGGTGTTGGCACTCACAATGCTGAACACGTGAACGACTTGAGTTCCACCGGGACCCTGATCGAGTCCAAGGCTGCGCAGAACCGGAACGTGATCCTCACCGTTCAGTAGCAGATTCATCAGAGCTCATCTTGCTCACGTAAGTTGGCGTTGATCCGAGGTCGTTTCAGGCGACCTACCAAGGGTCTGACTGCGCTTGGGCGACTGGAATCGGCGCAGACCGTGGAGCTCCTTGCGGCGAGGTGACCTCTTGCTATCAGGCACAAAGTTTCAGACAGACCGGGATGTTTCCAACAAAGCTGCAAATGGGACTCAACGCGAGGCCCTCGACTTCACCATCCAGGCCTACAAAATCCAAAAACTAACCCTAAACAGGGCAAGAGTGTCCCAAAAGTTGCGACGGGACAGTTTTTGTTGCCACCCAAGACTGGGGCGGTGGTGTGGAATCGTCCGGTGTTTGGGTTATAGACGCACGAACCAACGACAACAAGACTCATTGCTCGGTTGACTCTGTGTGTGGGTCAGTCATAGGGGTACGTTGCTCCGTCCACTGCTTTTCAGTCATTCGTTCCTGGCCTGGACGGCGGAGGACTTCCCCAGACCTGTAGTCGAGTTGCCATAAATCCACAGTGTTTGAGAATCCAAAGAGAGTCGTGTAACCAGCTCTGCGCTCGCGGTCCTTGGCGGCGCCCCACGGCACGCCCAGGACGAATATCACGACCGATCCACTGAAAGTCAGTCCGAAAACGATCACCCAAATCGGTACTGGGACTTGAACACCCGCGGCAACGTGAAGCAACGCACATCCAGCAATCCCTGCACAGCCGCTAAAACCAAGTGTGGGCGCGAGCCACAGTTTCTTTCGTCGTTCGTAGGCGGATTTCCCAGGCAACAATTGCGGCGGATCCAAAGGCACTGGTGTCGCTGGCAGTTTCCATGCACTCTGTCGGGAACCTGCACCCGGCGGCCGCTGGTCACTGTTCGTCACCAGAGCCCACCGCCTCCACTTGCCGCGTAGCCGCCAACGGCGAACGGTATGCCTACACCCTTGGCGCCAACCCTGAAACTTTCAATGCCGCCCTCGGAAAAGGCTGCGAAT
>JAHEXM010000171.1:4412-4952 GCA_023252115.1 Micrococcales bacterium
CGGCCCAACCGAACACCGGCGGCGAATTCTCCGAAACCCGCCACTGTTGCCAAGAGATCTAAGGAACCCGCTGCATATTCATGATTCGAAAAATCATCGATAGTTGCTATGCCGCCAGCGACAGTTGCGGCGCCCTCGAATGCGCTTGCAGCGGCAGTGCCCCCAACCACTTCCTCTGGGAGCAACCCGACGGCCACAGCCCCGGCGGCAACCGACGCCGCGATCTTTCCAACTCCGGCCTTGTTTGCGACGTTGCGTTTGAACCCGGTGACCGTATTTGACACAACGAATCGGACTGCTGCTTTTGCTTTGCTGGCAACGCTTTTTGCGACGCGTTTGATGGTGGTTCGGTTGTGCCAGATAATGGCGGGTGCAATGAATGGCGCTACAACGGCCGCACACACAGCGGCGGCGATACTTCCCCACGACCATTGCCCTGACAGGTCGTAACCGTTGATGGGGTCGGTTGGGTATGTGTAGGTGTTGGCGTTTCCGCCGGGTATGGGGTCGGTGGTGAGGAATCGTCCGGTGTTTGGGTTA
>JAHEXM010000172.1 GCA_023252115.1 Micrococcales bacterium
TGAAACCGGGTAACGACAATGGGATGAGTGACGGGACTTGAACCCGCGACAACCCGGATCACAACCGGGCGCTCTACCAGCTGAGCTACACCCACCAAAGCAAGCAACGATCCAGCCAAATGAGCTGCCTGAAACGCGATTGCGTCGTTTGATACAACGACCGGCTCAGTCTACCGGCAACTGAGTGCCCGCTGCCGATACGGTCATCAGGTGTCCATCGATATCAACTCTGACGTAGGTGAGAGCGTTGGCGACGACCCCGCCAAACTCGATGCTGCCCTCCTCGCAATTGTGTCCAGCGCCAACGTGGCCTGCGGTGGGCACCGGGGCGACGCGGACTCGATGGCACGAGTCTGCGATCTGGCAAGCGAAGGTGGCGTCGCGATCGGAGCTCAGGTTTCGTACATGGACTGGGAAGGCTTTGGCCGGCAAGAAGTCGACGTCGACAACGAGACACTCGGGAATCAACTTCTCGCGCAGATCTACGCGCTGGATGCGGCAGCTACCGCGGCTGGTAGCGCAGTTACGTATGTCAAACCGCATGGCGCGCTGTATCACTCGGCATCGATCGACCCCGAGCGCGCAAGTGCCGTCATTGCCGCGGCCCGAACTTTCAGCGACGACGTCGGTCGCAAATTAGCAATCCTTGGGTTGCCTAACTCCGCATTGGAACTTGGCGCTGAGTGGGCCGAGTTGCCGTACTTCAATGAGGCGTTTGCTGACCGTGGGTACCAAGCGAACGGACAGCTTGTTCCGCGAGGTGAACCCGGCGATGTGATCACTGATGTCACTGAGTCTTTGACCCGAATCAAACGAATGCTGCGCGACGGAACGATCATGGCTGTCGATGGATCGTTGATTAGTGTCAAAGCACGCAGTATCTGCGTGCACGGCGATACACCCGGCGCGGTCGTGATTGCCCGCCGTCTTCGTGCCGATATCGACTCGGACCGCGTACGTATCGCGCCTTTTGCACCGCCGCCAAACGCATAGTTCGATGACACCTCGAACACTTCGCCGTTACGGCAATCACGCCTGGCTGATGGAATGTGAACCAAGCGATGTTGCCGGTCTCGTTCTGTCTGCTGATCAATCCTCTCCATCGGGAGTCATCGACGTCGTTCCCGGAGCGCAATCGATCTTGGCAACATTTGACCCAGTGGCAACGGACGAAACCACTGTTGCTCATTGGTTGCGAGCCCTGCCGGTCTCGATAGCGCCTTTGACCGCCGCGCCGCTTGTTGAACTTGAGGTGACCTACAACGGACCTGACCTAGCCGAAGTAGCCGCCGCATGTGACATGAGCCCTGCGGAAGTAGTCGCTCGTCATGTTGCTGGCGATTACGTTGTTGCCTTTTGCGGATTCGCCCCTGGTTTTGCCTACCTGACCGGTATCGATCCGACGCTACAACTGGCGCGACATTCGGCCCCGCGTGAATCAGTTCCTGCCGGATCGGTTGCCATCGCTGCCGACTATTCCGCCGTGTATCCGCGATCCTCGCCCGGCGGTTGGCATCTGATCGGTAGTTGTGATGCCGTTTTGTTCGATGCCGATCGGGAGCCACCGGCGCTACTGACGCCAGGTACCCGGGTTAAGTTCCGCGAGGTCGACCAATGATCGAACTTGTCGTGGTGAAGCCTGGCGTCCGTTCGTTGATTCAAGACGGCGGACGGTTGGGCTATTTGCGGGTCGGGGTTACTGAGTCGGGCGCGTATGACCGCGGTGCCTTAGCCGCCGCCAATCGCGCGGTGGGCAATGACGCATCGGCCGCAGGCATCGAATGCTTACTTGGTGGTCTGGAACTTCGATGTCGAGGTGGGGCTTCAATCGCGGTGACCGGAGCTCGAGCTGGCATTACCGTCGACGGCGAATCAGCGATGTTCGGCACAGCGATCCAGTTGGTAAACGACGGTGTCCTGAGAATCGGACGCGCAAAACAGGGTCTGCGCAGCTATCTGGCCGTTAGCGGTGGCATTGACGGTCTTGAGCAACTTGGCTCTCAGTCGACGGACACAATGTCAGGGATTGGTCCGGCGCCTTTGGCAGTCGGTGATCAACTGAGCATCGGACAATCGTCGGGGGCGATTGGCAGTCCGGCGGCACCACCAGTTGTGCGCACGGACAACAGCCCGATCCGTGTCACGCCCGGGCCACACGACGATCTTTTGGCCGCGCCGCTTGCCGAGTTGCTCAACGACGGCGAGTGGGTCGTGAGTCCGTCGTCGGATCGCATCGGACTTCGACTGACAGGGCCTGCGCTTCCACTGACCGTCACCGCATCGTTGCCATCGGAGCCGACCTTGCGGGGTGCGATCCAAGTCCCGCCGGACGGACAACCGGTGATTCTGGGACCGGATCGACCGACAACTGGGGGCTATCCCGTTGTCGGAGTAGTCATCGATGCGGACCTTGACCGGCTCGCGCAACTTCGACCGGGTACCAGAATCGTGCTGGCAGTGGATAGCTAGGGCAGTGGCTAGCTAGGTTCGCCGTTGGTTGCTTCCCAGGCAGTGAGTTGCTGCTCAAGGGCCTTCATGATTTCGAAGACCTGCTCGGGAGGGATTCGTACCCGTGCAACGATCTGGGAGTTCATCACTGGCACTTCACGACCATCGTCGGTTTGTACCAGTTGAGGCGGCGCGGCCATGGCTGCAAAGTCCAGCACGAAGGCATTCTTGCCGTGCCAGACAGAGACGAAATCGGCATACACGCCTGGGACTAGGTCCTCAGGCATCGAAATCTGATGTTGTGGTTCCTCAGACATCGATTTCTGGCGCGTCGCCGCCACCAGACTTTGAACGCAGCACTACGGCTACCCCTGCAACAACAGCTACGAGCCCAAGAATGAGAAGAATTTTTTTCATGGCCACAGCCTGCCGGTTCGGAGTCGCGGTGTCGATATGGCGCACGCCAAAACGGGTGAATCCGACCAGAAGTCGCCGACTAGGGGGCCGAAGGCACCGAAGTCGGGACCTGAGTTGGAATCGGAGGCTGCGTCGGAACTGGCTGAACCGTCGACGAAGTAGGCGAAGGATTGGGCTTGAGCGTGTTCGTAGAAAACGCATAGATAGCGGCGGCCGCGGCCACCACCAAAATGATCACGATGATGACGATCATCACAATGCGTCCGACGTTGGTCTTCCGCGGGGGTGGGGCCATTGGATCAGGGGTGGCGCCGACCGGCTGTTGATAGCTCATGGGCCCAAGGTAGCGCCGCGTGGCGTCGCGTCGTTGCTCAAAAAGACCCGTTTCGCCTTGCTACTGTCGGCCCAGGCTCGAACTCGGGAGATTCGTAGCAATGCAAAATGTGTCGCGCTTGGTCATGGCTGGTGCCATCGTGCTCGTGGTGCTGGTCGTGGGAATCATCCTGGCCACTGGTCATCAGATCGGATCATCGGCGATCGGTAGCCGGCTACACGCCTCAATCGTGGCCCCCGATCCTGACACCATTCCCACTGATACCCCGTCTCCCCTTGCCACCACTCCGTCAAATCCGGACGATGCCACTCAGCCGCAGAATGACGTCCCCCTTCCAGGGGCAAACCCCAGCAAGATTCCGAAGAGTGACATCCCTCCCCCAGATGTGCCGCCGGATCAAAAAGGTGAACCTGACGATTCCGCGCCGACAACCGATCCCGGCGACGGAGACATCCCGCCGCCCGACGCCACGCTGCCACCTGAACCCGGCTACCCAACTCCAGTCGGCTAATTGCGGATCAGCGCGCCTAGGTGCACGTCACTTCGGAGTTTCTGATCGAGATTGTCTTGGCACTCTCGCCGGTTACCGCGATCGGCGTGCGCGAGTTCACTGATTGCCCTGGCGCGAGTGGATGGTCAGCTTGTACGTCGTTCTCTCCAGAAGACAGGCCACTCGGCGACGAAACCTTGATCAGACATTCGGGGCGCGCGGTTGCTTGCCCGGTGTTCGTGACCGTGAAGCTCACTCTCGAATAGTTATCTCCATTGGGTTCTATCGCTTTGATATCGGCGACAAAGAACGCTTTCCCTGGCTTTGGTGAGGGCGTCGGCTCAGCAATGTTCGGCGGAGGCGGCGGAGAAACGGCAATGAATATCGCCGCTGCAATGACAACGCACCCGAGGACGACGGCCGCGGCAACTCCGATTCGTTGGTGCAGTTTCATCTGCTGGCCAAGACTGCAGCTCGTTGGTCTTCGGTCAGATATTTCACAGCTTCGCGGATGGTCACACCCGAGGCTTGGGATGCCCGCGGTCGTATCCATTCAAAGACCAGCACTGGGCGCTTCTTGCTCATCTCGCGAAGCACCCAACCAATTGCCTTGCGAATGAAAAACTCCTTCTCTTCCAGCATTGAATCGGCATATCGAAAGAATCTGCTCGCATCCCCATCGACGCGACGAGCCTCGCCCATCTGCGAGAGCATCGCCGCACGGCGCAACCAAAAGTTCTCGTCGGTTGCCCAAGCGTCAAGTGTTGAGCTCAATGTTGAATCTGCAGGGTCGATCATCACGATGGTTCCGGCGACACTCGAGAGCGGATCAACGAACGCCCACGTATTAGCAGTGCGAATCATGTCAGCCAGCATGCCAAGGTCGGCAACGGTCAGCGTTGATTTTCGGTACGTCAGGACCTCGACTGCCGCGTTGCGTAAGTCGAATATCTGCGAGGGCCACAGTCGTTGAGCGATTTGGACCACATCGTCATGACTCGCGATTTTGTTGTCGCGCACCCACTGCCGAATGATCCGACGCGCTTGTGGGTTCGTTACACCGAAATGCTCGAGCGAGGATTTCAAATACGCCTTTGACCCTGCTGCCCTTTCTGGCGTTCCCTGTGCTCGAAGTTGATTTTCGAGTTCGCCAATCGCATTGGTCACTCGTAATTACTACCAGATTGAATTGTTAGTCGGGTCTCATCAGTTTCGTGATTTACGCTTTGTCCCGTACGATGAGGA
>JAHEXM010000173.1 GCA_023252115.1 Micrococcales bacterium
CATACGTCCAGTATCCCCTCTTTGCCTGTTCCTCTAACCACCGATGTGCACTGGCTTCACAAAGTCGGCATAAACCAGGATGGCGCTCATTCCGATCAGCAGGATCGCTACGCCGTAGGCAAGAGGCAGCGCGCGAGCAACATCAACCGGTCCTGGATCGGGTCGGTGGCGCCATTTGGCGATTTGTCGACGCAGGCCTTCCCACAGCGCCCCGGCCACGTGACCGCCGTCGAGGGGCAACAACGGAATCAAATTGAAGAGAAATAGAAACAGATTTAATGACGCCAGCAAACCGATGAACTGAGCGACTTTCCATTCAGCCGGAATGTCTCCAGCGCCGGCAACTTCGCCACTGATCCGGGTCACGCCCACAACTCCAATAGGACCGTTCGGATCACGTTGACCATCGCCAAATGCTGCCTCGGTGACGCCGATCATGCGCGCGGGAATCTCGATCAATGCAGTCGCCGAACGCACAGTCAAGGACCACATGGCTCCGGGCACCGAGGTAAGCGACTGCGGTTGAAGTTGAATCTCGGGCGTGACACCAATGAATCCTTGCGGCGCCGTTTCATTTGTTGGCTGCCCGTTCGTGACGACCGTCCGGTTCATCACCAACACGTCTGGGTGAAGCGTGGTGTCAGTTCCGTTTCGCTTGACGACCATGGTCGCCGAGCCCGCCGGACTGTTTCGAATCAGCGTCGACACTTGCGTCCATGAACTGACAGCAGTTCCGTTGTAGCTCACGATCTGATCGCCTGGCTGCACACCCGCTGCGGCCGCCGGGCTCGGAGCAGCCCCGTTGACACATTGCCCGGTGACTGAAGCCGCCGTCGGTACACACGGTGAAATTTTTTCGACGACCGTCGATGTTTGTGGTGTCCCGAAACCAACGAGCAGGATCGTGAACAGGATCGCCGCCAGAATCAGGTTCATTACTGGTCCACCGAGCATTACCACGAGCTTTTGGTGAACGGGGAGTTTGTAAAACGTGCGCTGCTTGTCTTGCTCGGTCAACACCTCCTCTTGTGACTGCTTTCGGGCGTCTTCGATCATGGCGCCGAGGCGGCCTGTGCTGTTTGCGCGCACTTTGCCGTCAGGTCCGGGCGGGAACATGCCGATCATGCGGATATACCCGCCGAGCGGAACTGCTTTCACTCCGTACTCAGTGTCGCCCTTCTTGCGCGACCAGATCGTGGGGCCGAAACCGATCATGTACTGAGTGACTTTGACGCCGAACTTCTTCGCCGGGATCATATGCCCGAGTTCGTGCCAGCCAATCGAAAAAAGAATCCCGATAATGAAGGCAACGATGCCAATGACCGTTAGCACAATCGCCTCCCTTCGGTCGCCCGCAAGTTAGGACAGCTGCGGATCACGAGCAAATCTCGCGAGCGGCGTCACGTGCCCAGACTTCGGCATCAAGTACATCCTGCAGGGTCATTGTCTCACTGGTTACGTGATTCGACCCCAAACCGCTCAGATGGGCATCAACTACCGACTTCACGGTGCCGATGATTCCTGGAAAACTCAATCGACCGGCCAGAAATGCGGCAACCGCTTCCTCGTTCGCGGCATTGAAAACTGCTGGAGCAGTGCCACCACCCGCTCCGACTTGCCGCGCCAGGTGTACTGCCGGGAAGACTTCATTGTCGAGTGCCATGAACTCCCACTGGCTTGCCCCGGTCCAATCACAGGCTGGAGCTGCATTAGGCACTCGATCGGGCCACCCAAGGGCTAATGAGATGGGTGCGCGCATATCGGGTGGGCTTGCCTGAGCCAGAGTCGAACCATCGGTGAACTCGACCATTGAGTGCACGATCGATTGAGGGTGCACGACGACATCGATGCGATCAAACGGGATCCCGAAGAGTAAATGTGCCTCGATGACCTCAAGTCCCTTGTTCACCAACGTCGCCGAGTTGATGGTGACAACAGGACCCATGTCCCACGTTGGATGCGCGAGCGCCTGCTGTGGAGTAACCGCCGCCAGATCATCGATCGACGACCCACGAAATGGGCCACCAGATGCAGTAAGGATCAGACGTGCCACTTCGCCAGAGGTTCCGCCTCTTAGACATTGTGCGAGCGCCGAGTGCTCTGAATCGACCGGCACGATCTGTCCGGGTCGCGCGGCCGAAGTAACAAGCGCACCACCGACAACTAGCGACTCTTTGTTGGCCAGCGCCAACAGAGCCCCAGACTTCAACGCCGCGAGCGTGGGACCCAAACCAACGGAACCGGTCATCCCATTGAGAACGATGTCGGCCTGGATTCCCGCCACTTGGGTTGCGGCGTCGGGCCCGATCAGAACATTGATGTCCAGGCTGCTGCCTTCAAGTCCGCGTCGCTCCGCTTCCCTATCAAGGGCATTCGCGAAATCATTTCCGGATTCCGGATCGGCAATCCCCACTGTGTGCGCACCGGTATCTAGAACCTGCGATGCCAGTAGTTCGAGCCTCGAACCCCCACTGGCTAAGGCCACCACCGCAAAGCGATCCGAATTGCGGGCGACTATGTCAAGGGCCTGCGTGCCGATCGAGCCAGTGCTTCCGAGCACCACAAGATTGCGGTGCTCAGGGGTACTCATCTATTCATTGTGCTGGTCGTCTGGAAACCGGCCGACAGCGGCTCACGGCTTCAACTTTTCAGAAAAGAACCAGTTCAGGCTCGGACTCTGACACCTTGTCGGCAGTTTGATGATCGACAATAGAAATACTGTTGTCACCTTCCGTCGCCCCAACCGAAGTGAAAACATACGGTCGAACTTGAAGTTCAAGTGCACTGATCTCAGCGGCGAATTGCTCGGAGGGCAAGGGAAGCAGAGCATCAGCGATCGGTCCGACATCAAGTGATTCGGTTTGGCTCATTAGTTGCAGGTTGCGTTCGAGGTTCGTCCTCGATTCCGCATTGGAAAATTTTGCGGCTGCGCTCTTTCCGATCCGGGTCGCAAGGTCGCTACCCCCAGCATCGTGGTCAGCCAAGACCGAATCGATTTCGACACCGTCGGTGCGCATACTTTCGATGAGTTTGACGGCAGTCTTGGGACCAATGCCGTCGACGCCAACCAAGTTGTCGGATGAGTCTCCGCGAAGTGCAGCGAATAGTCGGTACTCGCCGGGGTCCACGCCGCACAGAATTCGTAGCCGTTCACTGGTTAGGAGCGGCCATGCATCAGGGCCGCCATTGATTATTCGCAACACCCGAACACCGGGACCCTCGTCGTTAATCAGCGAGAAGGCATCGCGGTCCGATGTTGCAATCACCGTGGCGACACCCTCGGCGGTGTTTCGTGCAGCCGCGCTGGCGATCACGTCGTCTGCCTCGTAACCGTCGACTACTACAACGTGCAGTCCGGCCTTCGAGAAGTGCGCGGGTCCAGACTCAAGTTGAGCGATCAAGTCTGGGGCCTTCTCGGAACGTCCGGCCTTGTAGCCAGCGAATGCTTCAGTTCGAAGTGACTTCTTGGAATCGAAGCCCACCAACACGCTTCCCGCACCTACGCGTTCAATCGCCGCACCCACCTGAGCCCAAAAGCCTTTGATTGCCCATACGGGCTGGCCGGCAGAGGTGCGCAATTCGCTGGTGGCCAATGCGTGAAATGACCGATGCAGAAGGGAGTTCCCGTCGACTACCAACATCGGTGCCTGCTCGGTCATGGCCGAAGCGTACGTCGAGTTCCGTCGATTCCTGCGACGCAAAGCCGGGCCAAAAACATGTTTCAGTGCGTGGAAACACCCCGTGGACCCGGGTGTGTGCCAAAAAGGGCAGCTAGAGGTCGATTCCCGTCAGAACCATGACCCGTTCCTCGGTGTAATCAGCCATCGCGAAGCGAATTCCTTCGCGCCCGTTGCCCGAGTCCTTCACACCGCCGTAGGGCATTTGATCGGCGCGGAATGACGGGACATCACCAATTACCACCCCGCCTACTTCGAGTTCACGAAATGCACGGAACGCATTCTGAATGTCATGCGTGAATAGACCGGTTTGCAAGCCGAACCGTGAGTCGTTGACCTTGGCTAGTGCTTCGTCAAAATCGCCGACCGTCGAAATGATGACGACTGGCCCGAACACCTCGTTATTAGCCAAGTCATAATCTGCCGGAACGTCGGTAATCACTGTTGGCTCGACACTAGTTCCATTGCGCGCACCACCGCAGAGCACTCGCGCGCCACCATTGACAGCGCCAGAGATCCACGACTCGATTCGCGCACCAGAAGCTTCATCGATGACTGGCCCGACAACCGTCGCCGCATCCCATGGCGACCCAGTCGGTAGCTCATTGACTGCCGCAACGAGTCTCTCGGTGAATGATGCTGCTAATGATTCAGCAACAATGACGCGCTGCACACCGATACACGATTGGCCCGCTTGATACATGCCGAAAGTCGCAATTCGAGTAGCTGCCCAATCGAGATCCTTCTCGCTTGAATAGTCAGCACATACGACGGCGGCGGCATCACCACCCAGCTCAAGAGTGACATGTTTGAGCGGTACTGATCGCGCGATAGCCCGACCGACAACATCTGAACCCGTGAAGCTAATGACTGGCAGACGTGGATCCTCGATTAGCTGTTTTGTGGCTTCCGTGTCGACCGGCAAGACGCTCACGGCTCCGGCCGGCAAATCTGTTTCGGCAAGCAGGTCGCCCAACAGCAATGCACTCAGCGGTGTCTTCGGTGATGGCTTCACGATGATCGGCGTGCCGACTGCAATGGCGGGCGCAAGTTTGTGCGCGACGAGATTGAGCGGAAAATTGAATGGCGCAATTCCAAGCACCGGCCCGCGTGGGAATCGGCGAATGATCGCCGCCCGTCCAGCCGCAGCCGGATCGGTATCAAGTCGCTGCAGTTCACCGCCAAATCGACGCGCTTCTTCGGCTGCCCAGCGAAATGTTGAGATCGCGCGGGTGACTTCCCCT
>JAHEXM010000174.1 GCA_023252115.1 Micrococcales bacterium
CCAAAATCGGCCCAGGCATGGTGGCAGGGTGATGAGCATCTGCGTTGCCGCGCTCAGTTTGGCTAGCCTTGCTGGCTATGGAAGGCCACGTAGCGATCGTCACTGATTCGACTGCGTATTTGCCCCCCGAGATTGCGGCCGAGCATCACATTGGCATCGTTCCGGTGCAGGTGGTGATTTCGGGTCGGTGCTACAACGAGGGCGAGGACATCTCATCAATGGATGTCGCGAAAGCTCTGCGTGAATTCCAGCCGGTTACAACATCACGGCCATCACCCGAGCAGTTCTTGATTGCCTATCGCGCGGCTGCTGAACGTGGCGCAACTTCGATCGTGAGCGCTCACCTGTCGAGTGAGTTGTCCGGCACGTATCAAACAGCAGTTTTGGCTGCCAATGATTCGCCGGTCCCGGTGAAGGTGGTCGACAGTCGAAGTGTCGGATTGGGGTTAGGTTTCGCTTGTATTTCTGGAGCGGAAGTCGCAGCGTGCGACGCCAGCATTGATGTTGTTGCCCAAACGATCCTGGATCGAGCTTCCGCTTCGTCGCTGCTGTTCTATGTCGACACACTGGATTACTTGCGCCGTGGGGGCCGGATCGGTACCGCTGCTGCCGTTGTAGGTGCGGCGTTGCGCGTGAAGCCGATTCTGGATTTGGTCGATGGCCGTGTCGAATTACTCGAGAAGGCGCGGACGTCATCGCGAGCACTTGCGCGGCTGGCGGACCTGGTGATTGAACGAGTCGGTGACAAAGAAGTCGACTTGGCAGTCATGGACTTGGATGCCCAAGTCAATGCTGACCAGCTGTCGGCCAAACTCGCGCAAAGTCTGCCAAAGGCCGAAATCTTGCGCACCGAGGTCGGGGCAGTGGTCGGAACGCATGTTGGACCGGGCATGGTCGCTGTCACCATCGCGCCCAAGCACTGGTCGGCTCCGTGAACGCGACCACCATCCTTTGGATAGTGGTCGCTGCTGGATGCAGCTATCTGATCGGTGCGATCAATCCAGCTTCGCTGATCGCGCGCTCACGCGGGGTTGACTTAGCTGGAAGCGGTTCAGGCAATCCTGGCGCAACGAATGCGGCTCGTGTCATGGGTCGCAAAACCGGTATCGCGGTTTTGATTTTTGATGTGCTCAAGGGTGTCATTCCGGTACTGGTTTTTCGATGGCTGGCCGGGCCGGGTATCGGCGAGATAGCGGGCTTCGCCGCAGTGCTTGGGCATATCACTTCGCCGTTTCTGCATGGCAAAGGCGGCAAGGGGGTTGCCACCACAATCGGTGTGGTGTTGGCGGTGTATCCGTTGTGGTTGATCCCGATGGCGATCGCGTTCGCGATTATTTTTGTCTGGTCCAGGCGAACCGGCCTGGCGAGTGTGGCCGCGGCGATTGCGTTGATTGCCGTTGCTTTGGTTGACCATCACGATCGTGAGCTCTCGGTGTTCGGCGTGCTGCTCGGAATACTGATAATCATTCGCCATCAAAGCAACATCAGGTCTGCCTACACGTCAATGAGAGCTGGCCAATTCCGGCCCGAGCATCGGCAGAAAGACGACGCATCCACATCTGAATCCTCATAGGACTGCGTACACAGGTTGAGAGCTAGCCAGCCATAGGCGTCCGACGTCTTGCCTAACTTCGTGGCATGAACCTCGAGGAGTTTCCCGCCGACCGCTTTCGGTTGCTGTTGTCTTCGCGCGAGCTGCGGGTGGTAGTTGTGGTGTGCGCGGTATTTGGCTTTGCAGGGTGGTGGGTGTTCTTTCATGGGTCGCCATCCGAGCAGCCAGCATCTTTGCTAGTCGGTGTATCCGGAAGTCCGGTTGCAGGGGTGACATCGAGTTTCGGCGGCTCGGCAAGACCAAGTACATCCGCGACTTCCATCGTGGTCGATGTCGTGGGGCCCGTGCGGCATCCAGGAATCGTGACTATTCCTGCGGGCTCGCGGGTTTCCGATGCGATCTATGCCGCGGGCGGTTTGGCGGTAGCGCGCGTCAAAGTGAATCTCGCTCGGGCACTTGTGGATGGCGAACAAGTCGACGTTGGTGCACCAAGTGATCCACCGACAGTGGGCGCGGCAGGTATCGGTACTTCTGGTGCAAAGGGCAACAGTCCAGCCAATGGTGCCCGGATCAATCTGAACACTGCCAGTGCCGAACAACTTGAGCAACTGCCGAGAGTTGGCCCAGCGACCGCTGCAAAGATCATCGACTTTCGCACCCAACATGGCGGATTCCGCACGGTTGCGCAATTGCAGGAAGTACCTGGAATTGGTGACCGCACGTTTGCCCAACTCGAGCCGCTGGTGACGATATGAAATTGCCGCCGGTACGTGTTGATCTGCGACTGCTGCCGGTGGCGGCGGGGTTGTGGCTTGCTGAGGCGTTGATCCTGTTCAGTTCGGGTCGAAATGGTACTAGTTGGATAGTTGTCCGAACTGTCGCCTGGAGCATTGCCGGTTGCACTGTGGTTGGCGTTGTCTTGGCTCGCGGCGCACTTCGGCGGCTGTTAGCGGTCGCTGGATGTGCACTGCTGCTCGGCTGCGCTCTTGCCACTTTGCGTGGCGTTGCCCTTGGGTCTCAACCGTTGGCGGATATGGCAAAGCAGCACGCGGTCATCACTGCAACTGTTGAGTTGGCCAGTGCGCCGACCTATCGAGAACAGACGAATGCCACGGCTTTTGGCACCCCAGATGCAGTTGGGGCCGAATCAATTCGGTGGCGGGTAAGCGCCAACGCGACCGAAGTCATCGAAGGCACACGACGGTGGACCTTGCGAATCCCGGTTGTGGTGCAGGGGAATGCGCGATCGATCGCAGATCTGCGGGAACTGCAGCCAGGCGCAATCGTGCGATTCCGCGCCGCCGTGGTTCCAGCCCAACCGGCCCGTCCCAGTGCGGGGCTGCTGTCGGTGCGTGGACCACCAGTCGTGGCCGTAGCGGCGCCCTGGTGGCAAAGATCAGGCGCGTCAGTGCGGGCCAGCATTGGGCAAGCGAGCAGTGGTCTACCCGAGGATGCAAAAGGTCTGTTACCGGGATTGACGGTCGGTGATACCAACTCAGTGCCCGACGATTTGGCAAGCGACATGCGGCTCGTGGGGATGAGTCACTTGACCGCCGTCAGCGGATCGAACCTCGCCATCGTGACTGGACTGGTGTTGCTCGCGGCGACCCGCATTCGAGTGCGAAGACAATTTGCGGTCGGCGCAGCGTTTCTCGCGATGGTGGGTTTCGTGGTGGTCGTCGGTCCTCAACCGAGCGTCCTGCGGTCAGCCGCTATGGCTTCGATTGCCCTCCTGGCACTTGTCTCAGGGCGGGGCCGAGTGGGTATCTCGGGCTTGCTCGCATCTGTTGTCTTGCTGCTCATGGTTGATCCGTGGCTTGCATTGTCGCCAGGGTTTGCGTTGTCAGTGTGCGCGACGGGCGGGCTGTTGATTTGGGCTATGCGACGTGACGCTCGCAAAGGCCGATCGCTGGGTTGGTTCGCCAGGGCGCGCGCGGGAGTACTCGATGCGGCCGGCATCGCCTTTGCCGCGCAACTGGCGACGGCGCCGATTGTGGCGGGTTTGGGATCAGGGGTGGCGCTTGTCGGGATTCCGGCGAACGTGATGGCGGCCCCTGCGGTACCAGCAGTGACAGTGCTTGGCTTGAGTGCCGCAATTGCGGGAACAGTATCGCCGCCGCTCGCTCACTTTTTGGCGACTATCGCTGGCGTGCCGGCAGGTTGGATTGCCTGGGTTTCCCGGACTGCTGCTGACGTTCCGGGAGGGGTGATTGCATGGCCGGGCGGGCTCGTTGGTGCGCTGTCACTTGGCGCGCTGGTCGCGGTACTTGTCGGTGTCGCACTTGTTGTCCGCAGGACGCCGCCTCGTCCGCCGCAGCGGTCGGCCGCGTTCCTAGCCGCAGCTCTGGTGATCGCGATCGTCTTGTTCGTATCGCGTCCAACGGCATACGGAGGTGATTGGCCACCCACCAAGTGGTTGGCCGTGATGTGTGACGTTGGTCAGGGTGATGCAACGGTTGTCGCAACCGCACCGCACCATGCGCTAGTCATAGATGCCGGCCCCGATCCCGGCGCTGCTGACCAATGTTTGCGCGACCTAGGGGTGACGAGCATCGACATGCTGGTGCTTACTCATTTTCACGCCGATCACGTCGAGGGTGTTCCCGGATTGCTGAAGCATCGGCTGGTAGGTCGAGTGGTCGTAAGTCCACTCACCGAGCCACTTGGTGAAGTTCGACGAGTCGAAGGCTGGTTGCGGCCAACTGGCCTGACGCCAGTCGTTGCCTGCATCGGTGAACAAGGCAGCGTCGGATCGGTGAATTACCGCGTGTTGTGGCCGCGACGAATCATTCGGGGGCAAGGGTCCGACCCAAACAACGCGTCGGTTGTGTTGGTGGTCTCAGTTGGTTCGGTCCGCATGTTTTTGACCGGCGACATGGAACCAGCTGCACAAGCAGACTTGATCGCTGCTGAGCCGCCGCTTGGTGCTCAGGTGATCAAGATTGCCCATCATGGCTCGCGCAATCAAGATCCAGATCTGATTGCCTGGTCGGGCGCCAAGTTAGCGGTGATTTCGGTTGGTGCCAGAAATCGCTACGGTCATCCGTCTCCGTTGACCATTGATTCATGGCGTCGAGCTGGAGCTGCGGTGGCGCGAACTGATCAAAATGGTGCAGTAGCGGTGGTCGCCGAGGCCGACGGCACGCCGAGACTGGTGACCCAGCGCAGTCCCGGATGAGTCTCGTGGCATTCTCGGAGTTGATGAATCCCAAGCAGGCAGATGTGTTCACCCTCGTTGTCGGCAGTGAAGACCTGCTGGTCGAGCGAGCAGTCGATGCCGTGTTTGCCAAGGCGCGTGCGCACGACCCTGAAGTTGAGCGTCGAGATGTCGATGCTTCTGTTCCCGGCGCGGCCGGC
>JAHEXM010000175.1 GCA_023252115.1 Micrococcales bacterium
GTTCTTGGAATTGCCAGTGCCGTTGGTGAAACCGCACCGCTGATCATGACCTCTTTCGGCGCCACCGTCATGAATGCGAACCCATTCTCGGGCGCCCAAGCAAGCCTGCCTCTGTCGGTCTACCAATTGATCGGCAATCCATTCGCGCAGCAGCAACAACGTGCTTACGCGGGCGCTTTTGTGCTCGTAGTCCTGGTCCTCGTGCTCTTTACGTTGGCACGAGTGCTTGGTCGAGGCCGAAACCCGAACGGCAGACGTCTTTTCAGGAGGAATTCATGACCGCCGTAGTTGACCTAACCCAAGAGGAAACACCGCGGGTAGTTCGCGGGGGCATGGTCGCCGAGAATGTCAGCGCGTGGTTCGGCGAACGAAAGGTTCTCGACCGAGTCAATCTCGAGATGCCGGCTCACACCGTTACTGCCCTCATCGGGCCCAGCGGTTGCGGGAAGTCGACGTTTTTGCGGATTCTCAACCGAATGCACGAGCTCGTGCCAAGTGCTTCACTGTCTGGCCGCGTGCTGCTCGACGAGACAGATGTGTACGACGCGAGCCTCAAAGCGACGCACACTCGCAAGCGAGTCGGCATGGTGTTCCAGAAGCCAAACCCTTTTCCGTCAATGTCGATCCGCGACAACGTTTTGTCAGGACTCAAGCTCGCCGGAATCCAAACCGACGACAAAGACTCCATCGTCGAGAAGTCGCTCACCTCAGCTGGACTGTGGCGTGAAGTGATGGATCGGCTCCATCAGCCGGGCGGCGCGTTGTCGGGTGGTCAGCAACAGCGTCTGTGCATTGCCCGTTCGCTTGCTGTTGACCCAGAGGTCTTGCTCATGGACGAACCGTGTTCGGCACTCGACCCGACCTCGACACGGCGTATTGAAGAAACGATCAAGGAAATCAGCGACCGAGTGACGGTCGTGATCGTGACTCACAACATGCAACAAGCGCAACGTGTCTCCGCAACCTGTGCGTTCTTTCTGGCGGCAGAAAACGAGCCTGGCCACATTGTCGAATCTGGCACGACTGAGCAGATGTTCGGAAATCCACAAGACCAGCGAACGGCCGACTACGTCAACGGGAGATTCGGGTGAACCGTCGATTTCTACGTGCAGCTTCAGGTGCGGCGTTGGCATTCGCGCTCAGTGTTGGTGGCCCGATCTTGGCAGCAAATCCGGCAAGTGCAGCCGGAAGTGTGACCGTCACCGGTGCCGGTTCAACGTGGAGCCAGATCGCGGTCGACCAATGGCGCGCCGATGTTGCGACCCAACTGGGTCTTCACGTCAACTACTCGGGCGTCGGCTCATCGGCGGGCCGGCAGTTCTACCTGATCTCGCAGGTCGACTTTGCGGTGTCTGAGATCCCATTCCTGCCCGACGAGGTTGCCAAGCTCCGCGCGTCTGGCCGATCGTGGCAATATTTTCCGATCGTGGCGGGCGGTACCGCGTTGATGTACAACTTGAAGGACTCCGCAGGTCGCCAGGTCCGGGATCTGCGGTTGTCAGCCAGCACCATGGCCGGCATCTTTACTGGCCGAATCACCAACTGGGCTGATCCGGCAATCACTGCCGACTATGGACACGCACTTCCGTCCCGAACAATCATTCCGGTTGTCCGCTCTGATGGTTCGGGGACATCTGCGCAATTCTCGGCATACATCGCTCGCATGGCATCCGGCGACTGGTCCAAGTTTGCCGCGCAGCAAGGGATCGCAGCGACATCGACATCGAACTACCCCCAATTTGGTAACGCCGTTGCTTCCAAAGGCTCAGACGGTGTCGCTAACTTCGTTGCCGGCGGGTCAACAGGCCTCGGCGCTATTGGATATGTCGAGACTGGATACGCCGTGCAACGTGGCTTCCCAGTTGCTGCAGTAAAAAACGCCAGCGGTCACTACACCTTGCCATCCTCGACAAATGTCGCAACCGCATTGACAAAGGCGACATTGAACGGCGATCGAACACAGAACCTTGAAGGCGTGTATTTCAATTCAGCAGCCAATGCGTACCCCGTCTCTTCGTACTCATACATGATTACGCCGACGGCTGGCCTCAGTGCGGACAAGGGCAATGTCATTGGCAAGTTCATGCTGTACTTCGCGTGCGCCGGTCAACAGAAGGCCAGCGTTCTGGGCTATTCACCCCTCCCGCCTAACCTGGTAAAAGTTGTCTTCGACTCAGTGAGAGCGTTGCCGGGAGCTCCACCGGTGCCAGCTCTGACACCTGCCAACTGCGCCAACCCAACATTGACCGGTTCGCTTGGCGCGGGAGCAAACTCTGTTCCGGCTGGCTCGTCGGCGGCCGCGAGCGGGAGTGGTTCGGGGGCAGGCGCAGCAGGAACAACAGGTGCTGCCGGAGCCGCAGCAGGAGCCGGTGGTGCGGCACCGGGAGCAGCCGGAATGGCCGCAGGCAGTGACACCGGAGTAGCCGGAGGTTCCGGAGGCTATGCCGCGCTCAAGCCGACGTCATTGACGGTGGCCACCGGTGCTGGCAGCGGCCCATCACTTGCCGCGTTGCTTCTGGTAATCGCGGTTGTCGCACCATCATGCGCCGTGTTGATCGCGCGTCGTGGGCTACCGCGTTTCTTGCGATTTGGGCGATAGGCGCAAATCGGGATCGTCAGTTGATTTCCAGCAAGTCACGGACCTTGATCACGAGGTTGACCGTTTGTGGTTGAACTCCGGCGGCGAAGACAAGATTGCGGTCTTCGGTTCCGCGGCTCTTGACTCGAATTGCTGCTGACAAGTCCCGCTTGCCCTCGATCAGATTCTCGGCAAGCAATGTGAGCTCAGGGCTCGGCTTCAAGTAGCCGAGAGATTGCGCCAGCCGATGCAGATAAACCGCCGCAGCCGTTTGGCCGCCCGTCTTTGCGTTCCAACTGATCATGGTCTGAGCGCCGAGTGGTCCCGCGCCGTCCACGGCCAAAGCACCGTCAGAGGCCAGCAATGGAAAGCTCGGCACCTCGGCATTGATGCAGGCGCCAATGGTGTCCTGGCCAGCAATAGCGGTGTGCACGGACAAGCGAGTGGTAGAAGTCTGGGTGGTCACGGAGGTTTCATACCCACGATCAGGAATGACAAACGTCTCGTCGCTGTTTCCGTTATCGCGCATCTATCGGATCCCGCCCACCAGTACCGTCATAGACATACCTAAGGAGTCAAAGTGGCCGATGTCAACGACTGGAACACAAAGATCATTGAGGAATTTCGGACCCACGAGGGAAAAGTTGGCGGCCCCTTCGAAGGAGCCCCAATTGTCCTCTTGTCCACGACCGGCGCCAAGAGCGGACTTACCCGGGTTAATCCGATGATGTATCTGGCAGATGGTGGTCGGACTTTCGTCTTTGCCTCGAAGGCGGGCCACCCGACGAACCCCGATTGGTATTTCAATCTAAAGGCCAACCCCGACGTGGTTGTCGAGATCGGAACCGACAAGTACAACGCAGTCGCTACTGAAGTAATTGGCCCGGAGCGAGACGAAATCTTTGCCAGGCAGAAGGCTCTCTATCCCGGATTTGCCGAATACGAGGCCAAAACAGACCGAGTCATCCCGGTTATTGAACTAGTAAAGGCGTAGTCGCGGCTTACGTGTGACTTCTCAGCCCCCTAGGCCACGAAAATCCACACACAAACCGAAAACGGTCTTACGAGACCGGCAGAGACGCACGGTTCATCTTGGATTCGAGGCGAGAGACAGCAACATCCAGTGCGTCCACCACACTCTGGATCCGGGCACGGGCAATTTCACCACGAGCGTCAAGGCCTTCGAGTTCAAAAACGCCCCAGAAGCGCAGGAGTGGTGCGATGACTTCGTCGCGATGCACTCGCGCGTTGTAGATACCGGCCTTCGCCACCACAACTGCTTTGCGAACGAAACCAGGGATGCCGGTTCCGGGCATTTGGAATGCCTCAACTTCGTCGGCGATCGCTTCAAGCATCTCGTTGGGCGAGTAGTCCAGGACGTCCTTGACCAGCGAGCGGTAAAAGACGTGGTGCAAGTTTTCGTCCGTCGCAATTCGCGTCATCAGCTTGTCGAGCATCGGATCTTCACTCAAGTGACCGGTGTTGCGATGCGAGATTCGCGTCGCCAGCTCCTGAAATGAAACGTAAGCGATGGACCGCAGCATGTTCTTTTCAGTTGCGTCGTATCCCGCTTGAACTGTCGCCATTCGCTCGATCTCGATCAATTCAGGATCGGCGATCCGCTTCACAATCATGTAGTCGCGCATGACGATTCCGTGGCGGCCTTCTTCGGCGGTCCACCGACGAATCCATTCGCCCCAGCTGCCTTCCATACCAAGTGCGCGTGACAACTCGCGGTGGTACGACGGCAGATTCTCTTCGGTAAGCAGGTTGAGTAGAAGTGAAGTCTGGACAGGCTTCGACAGCGGGCTCTGTTCTGGATCGTATGGCTCGGTGTCAAAGTTTCGACCGTCTGACCACGGCACGTACTCGTGCGGGAACCAATCCTTGGCAATGGCGTAGTGACGGTCGATGGCGGTGACGAGACATTCATTCATGTGCTCGGCAAGGCCAGCAGGCAATTCATCCTGTGCGTAACTTGAGTTACTCATGCGTCAACTCCAATGTTGAGGTGTGCGGCCAAGGCGCTCTTGGCTGTTGAATGGTCGGTCCAATAGATGCCACCCGGTTCAAGCACCAGCAGCTCGGAACACGGCAATGCGCCATGCAATGTCTGCGCAAGTTCGCTGGGGTGAAGTGCGTCATCTCGTTGCGCTAGCACGAAAGACGGAACCTTTACTCGATCGAGTTCGGTCAGGTCATGCAGTGGACGAACATCTCCCACTGCATGCGGCGGAATGTTCCTCGCGATATCGCGAGCACGCCGCGCGGCAAGCAATTGCGGCACCCGTTCATTGCGCAACTCGGCCGGAACT
>JAHEXM010000176.1 GCA_023252115.1 Micrococcales bacterium
GAAGATCCTGCGCGCCAAGGTCGAGAATGCATTGGCAAACAAGAACCAGGTCTTCGTCAAGGTATTCAACCGCCGCGAATTCGATGCCGAGCAAACTTCGGACGAACTGCTTGAGTTCGCCGAACGCATTCGTCCATACGTTGCTGACACCGGACTCCTGCTCAACAGAGCACTCGATGACGACAAAGTGGTCCTCCTCGAAGGATCACAAGGCACCCTGCTCGACGTCGATCACGGCACGTATCCATTCGTCACCTCGTCGACGCCGACAGCTGGTGGCGCATGTTCGGGGTCAGGAATCGGACCGACACGAATCGATCGGTCGATTGGCATCCTCAAGGCGTACACCACTCGCGTTGGCGCTGGCCCGTTCCCGACTGAACTGCATGACGCCGATGGTGAGAAGTTGCGTCAGGTTGGAGGCGAGGTCGGTGTCACGACCGGACGTGATCGGCGCTGCGGTTGGTTCGACGCACCGATCGCGCGTTACGCAACCCGCGTGAACGGGCTGACTGACATCTTCTTGACCAAGCTGGACGTGCTGACTGGTTGGGAACGCATCCCAGTCTGTGTCGCGTACGAGATCGATGGAAACAAAGTCGACGAAGTGCCGATGACGCAAACAGGTTTTCATCACGCAAAGCCGGTTTACGAGTTTCTGCCGGGCTGGACGGATGATCTTTCTGCTGCCCGGACGCTCGATGATCTACCGACAAATGCGCGTCGCTACGTAGAGTTCCTCGAGGAACAGTCCAATTGCCGCATCTCGGCAATTGGCGTCGGGCAAGATCGCGACGCGACCATCGCTGTCCGCGACCTCGTCAACTAGCGTCTTCGCGCGTGGCCAACGTGACTCACCAGCCCGACCCAGTTGAGGGTCAGCGCGTCTACGAACTGGATCGGGCTCATGTCTTCCAGTCGTGGGCAGCGCAAGCAATGCTGAATCCAATCGCGGTCGCAAGTGCCCATGGGTGTTTTCTGTGGGACTACGACGGCAAGCGTTACTTCGACTTCGCTTCTGAGTTCGTGTTTACCAACATCGGACACCAGCACCCGCGCGTGATCGAAGCAATCGTCAAGCAAGCCAACGAGTTGTGCACGGTCGTGCCACCGCATGCAATCGCCGCGCGTAGTGACGCAGCTGCGTTGATTACCGATCTAATGCCAGACACCCACAATAAAGTTTTCTTCACCAACGGTGGCGCAGACGCAAACGAAAACGCGATTCGCATGGCACGCATCTTTACCGGCCGCGACAAAGTGTTGTCTGCGTATCGGTCCTATCACGGCAACACCGGTGGTGCGATTGTTGCTACCGGCGATCAAAGACGATGGCCAAACGAATACGCGACCGGACACGTTCATTTTTCTGGACCGTTCATGTATCGGTCACCGTTTTGGTCAGATTCGCTGGAGCAGGAATCGCAGCGTGCGCTTGAACATCTCGAAGAAGTCATTCGTCACGAAGGTCCGCAAACAATTGCAGCAATCCTTTTGGAAACTGTTGTTGGTGGCGCAGGTGTAATTGAACCGCCGCCCGGGTATCTGCAGGGCGTTCGCGCTTTGTGTGACAAATACGGGATCATTTACATCGCTGACGAAGTCATGTGTGGCTTCGGGCGAACCGGTAAATGGTTCGCATTCGAGCACTACGGCGTCCTACCCGACTTGGTCACCTTTGCCAAGGGCGTGAATTCCGGATACGTGCCGATGGGCGGCATCATCATCCGCAACGACATCGCGGCGATATTCGACAACTCGTACTTTCCCGGCGGCCTGACCTACTCCGGTCATCCATTGGCATGCGCGAGCGCCATCGCCAACATTGAAGTGATTCGCGATGAAGGTGTACTTGAGAACGCCAGCGAGGTTGGTGAACGTGTGCTCGGCCCTGGGCTGAGGCAGTTGATGGATCGCCACGTTTCGGTTGGCGATGTTCGTGGGATCGGAATGTTTTGGGCGCTGGAGTTAGTCAAGGATCGTGAAACGAAGGAGCCGTTTGCCCCGCACCATTCGTCGTCTCCTCAAATGTCGGCTGTCACGAAAGCTGCGCGAGATCGTGGCCTGTTGATGTACGTCGTCAGTAACCGGCTTCACGTCTGTCCGCCCTGCAACACCACCGCCGATGAGATTCGCGAAGCGCTCGCCATCCTGGACCAGGTCCTCACCGTCGCTGACGAGGTGCTCTGAAATACCGCAGGTCGACAATCCACAGATTCACGGATGACAAAGGTGGTACCACGGCGGTACCGTTACGTTGTGGCTATGAACCTACGGCTGAGCGATCAGGAAACCGAGGCGTTGCGAGCTCGGGCAGAACTTGAAGGCCGCTCGATGCAAGAGGTCGCTCGCGCGGCAATCGCCCAATATGTGGCTGACCGACCGAAGCGTCTTCAGCGGGCGATCGATCGAGTGCTGGCTGAGGATGCTGAGTTGCTCGATCGTCTGTCCAAATAGTGAGCATCGACTTTCTGTCGCTCGATGACCTGCTAGAAATCGGCGCTCGCATTGTTCCTGAGTTGGCAATTCGCGATCTTGGCTTACTCGAATCGGCGGCAGCGCGGCCCCGAACGACAGTTTTCGGTGAGGATGCCTACCCCGAGTTTGCTGACAAGGTGGCCGCACTCATGCATTCAATTGCCCGAAACCATGCGCTGGTAGATGGCAACAAGAGGCTGGCGTGGTCAGCGGCCCGGACATTTTGCCTGCTGAACAGTTGCGATCTTGTTATCGATGTCGACGATGCCGAGCGTTTAGTGCTCGACACTTCACAAGGATCGATAGAAGTTCCTGAGTTAGCGCGAGTGATCAGAGAACACTTGCGTAAGAGTCCTGACTGATTGCGTAGCCTGAAGCTATGCAGGTACTGGTTGTTGGCTCTGGCGCGCGAGAACACGCAATTGTGCGGGCACTTGCCAACGATCCGGATGTCGAAGGCCTCTTTTGCGCACCGGGCAATGCCGGAATGGGTCAGCAGGCAACCGTGTATCCCATTGATGTTTCCGACCCGGCAGCGATTGTTGAGCTTGCGACCGGAGTGCGCGCCGACCTAGTCGTGATCGGACCTGAAGTTCCACTCGTCAATGGCGCAGTTGACGCACTCAGTACACAAGGAATCGCTGCATTCGGCCCAACCAAAGCTGCAGCCGAACTCGAGGGCAGCAAGGCATTTGCAAAAGAAGTGATGGAAGCTGCTGGGGTGCCGACTGCACGTGCTGCGGTTTGTAGTGATCTGGCATCGGTCAACGCTGCGTTTGACGAATTCGGTGCACCGCATGTGGTCAAGGACGATGGACTTGCCGCAGGTAAAGGTGTCGTCGTAACCGACGATCGTGCGGCAGCGCTAGAACACGCACTTGCCTGTCTTGCCAAAGCGGGTGCCCGAGTCGTAATCGAAGAGTTCCTCGATGGACCGGAGGTCAGCCTCTTTTGTGTTACGGATGGGACCACCGTCGTCCCGTTGCAGCCAGCACAGGACTTCAAGCGCGTTGGTGATGGCGACAGCGGACCAAATACCGGCGGAATGGGTGCCTACACACCACTCGATTGGGCACCGAGCAATCTCGTCCAGACCGTTGTTGCGACCGTGGCGCAACCAACCATCAACGAAATGCAACGACGGGGAACTCCATTTGCTGGCCTGCTCTACATCGGGTTGGCGTTGACTTCACGGGGCATTCGAGTCGTGGAATTCAATGCGCGATTCGGTGACCCGGAGACACAAGTTGTCCTGGCGCAACTCGAATCCCCGCTAAGCGCATTGCTTCACGCAAGTGCGACAGGAACGCTTGCCGCGTTGCCAGCATTGCAATGGCGTGCAGGTGCCGCCGTCACAGTTGTCCTTGCGGCAAATGGATATCCGACAAAACCCGTGACAGGTGATCCGATCGAGGGGATTCCGGAAGCTGAGCTAGTACCTGACGTGCACGTTTTGCATGCGGGAACAGCATCGGATGAGGAAGGGCAATTGATATCGGCAGGGGGTCGGGTGTTGTCTGTCGTTGCACAGGCCGATGACCTGGCAGGCGCTGCTGGCCGGGCTTACGAAGCAATCGGCAAGATTGACTTGGTTGGCTCGCACTACCGCAGCGATATCGCTGAGACAGCCATTCGTGGGATGATCCAAGTACCGACAGAATCAACTGATACCGCCAACACAGCCGAGGTGACGACATGAGCAAGCCGTCAATACCGAATGTGTTGGCCAACCGCTATGCATCGCAAGAAATGACGGGAATTTGGGCGCCCGAACATAAGATAAGCCTTGAGCGGGCGCTGTGGATCGCTGTGCTTCAGGCGCAGTCTGACCTGGGCATAGAGGTTCCAGGCGGCGCTATCGAGGCGTATCAGAACGTGGTCGACTCGATTGATCTCGTCTCGATCGCTTCGCGCGAGACGGTCACCCGCCACGACGTTAAAGCTCGAATCGAAGAATTCAACTCCCTCGCTGGTTACGAGCAGATTCACAAAGGAATGACCAGCCGAGACTTGACTGAGAATGTTGAACAGCTTCAAGTGCGCGAATCACTCACGCTGATTCGGGACAGAACTGTTGCTGCGCTCAGTCAGCTCGCAGAGCTTGCCGCGCAATACGACGATGTCGCAATTAGCGGCCGTTCACACAACGTTCCGGCTCAGATGACGACGCTCGGAAAACGGTTCGCATCAGTTGCAGATGAACTCTTGATCGCCTTCGACCGAATCAACAATCTCATTGAGCGCTATCCATTGCGTGGGATTAAAGGACCAGTCGGAACGTCGCAATACATGTTGGATTTACTCGACGGCGATGCAGACAAACTGGCAACACTCGAAACTGAAATCGCAAACCACTTGGGCTTTACCAATGTTCTTACGAGTGTTGGGCAGGTATATCCACGCTCAC
>JAHEXM010000177.1 GCA_023252115.1 Micrococcales bacterium
CCATCCACGGGGGCTGGACCGTTTGCTGGGATCCCGTCGTTCATCAAAGACAACGAGGATCTGGCGGGACTTCCCACCACCCACGGCTCGCGAGCAACTTCGCGGAAACCAGCTGCTGACTCCTCTGCATTCGTTTCGCATTACTTGCAAATGGGTTTTACCGTGCTCGGCAAATCGACACTGCCTGAGTTCGGACTGACTGCGACAACTGAACCGTTGGCCTTCGGCCCCACTCGCAATCCACGGAATCCGGACCACTCTGCTGGCGGGTCGTCGGGCGGATCGGCCGCACTCGTGGCGGCCGGAGTGGTTCCCATTGCTCACGCCAACGACGGCGGTGGCTCGATCCGGATACCGGCATCGTGCTGCGGCTTGGTCGGTTTGAAACCGTCCCGAGGTCGCGTCGTTTCCCGACCCGAGATGGAGAAGCTTCCAATTGCGATTACTGCGCAAGGTGTAGTTACCCGTTCCGTTCGAGACACCGCTTTGTTTTACAGCGAGATCGAAAAGATCCGTTGCGTCATGCCGCCGATTGGTCACATCACCGGACCGGCAAATAAGCGCCTCCGCATTGCAGTCGTCGACGAAGCGATGCCTGGACTCCCTCTAGCGACTGACGTTCAGGCGACGGTGCGTAGTGCAGCCCGGATGTGCGAGGAGTTGGGACATCACGTCGAAGTTGTCCCGTTTCCGTTTTCCACCCAGTTCGGCTACGACTTCTTGCGTTACTGGGCAGCGCTAGCGTTTTCGATTCAACTTGGCGGCAAACGAATATTCGGGCCGGAGTTCGACAAGACTCAACTCGAACCACTTACCAACGGACTCAGTGGCCTGTTTCGCCACGTTGCAGTTCGGATGCCAGCAACACTGTTGCGGCTGCGGCGGTTTGGTGTCGAGTACGAGGCGCAGTTCGCCAACTTCGACGTAATGCTCAGTCCAGTACTGGCACATGGCGCGCCCGAAATCGGTTACCTGGCGCCCGACATCGACCCAAATACGCATCTTGTTCGCCTACTACGTTACGCCTCGTTTACTGCTATTCACAACGTCGCAGGCGCACCTGCGATCTCACTGCCACTGGGCGCAACCGATAGCGGTCTACCCATCGGAGTTCAGGCATGTGCACCGTTTGGGCAAGAAGCTCGTCTGCTCGAACTTGCCTACGAGCTTGAGGCCGCAAACGGTTGGCGCTAGCCGCCTGACTCTTCGCTACATCTGCTCTTCGCGGATTACGTCGAGGTTACGAAATGTCGGCGGTGAGTCAAAGAGCTCAGCAAGGCGTGCTGCGAACTCTCCAGTTTCCGGCCGGTTGGAATTTTCCATCGCGGCTTCATACGACGGGAATTCAACGAGGTGCAGGTATGTTCCAGGATTTTCCCTGTCCTGGACTTGAACTGCGCGCGTTGCCGTGCGCTTGCCTGCTGATGCAGCTAACCATGCGTCCATCATCGTGTTGACTTCATCAATACGGTTTGTCTGAAATTCGATGATTTGAATGAATGTCATTGCAGCCTCCCGTGTCAACTGATCGGAAAGCCGATCGTTGCGTACCGACGCGAGACGCGATCGGCCGGGTCCCCTTGGCACTCCTGGGTAGATCGAGCGAAACGGAATATCAATTCGCTGACTCTTGACTCGCTGAGAGGCGCGCCTTGCTGGCAGAGTGTGGGCATGTCAGAAACAGGCCGGGGCCGTTCGATCGCAATCTGCGTTCTGATTTTTGTCATCAGCCTTCCCGCGGGTTACGTGGTCCTGCAAATAGTCAACGAGGCCATCAATTGGCTGTGGTTCGAAGTTCCCGATGGACTGGCAGCACCTGCCCTGTGTGTCTTGGTGCTGGCGGTTCCTGCTGTTGCTGGCGTCGCCGTTGCGCTGATGCGTTCCCATGGCAATGACGGGCACAACCCGATGTTTGGCATTGCGTTGAATCCGATCTCCGGCCGCGACTACCCCTCGATCATCGGGGCCATCGCGGCGACTCTCATCGGTGGCCTTGTCTTGGGTCCTGAAGTTGCAATGGTCTCGACTGGTGCAGTCATCGGCACTGCCATTGCGAAGCGCACAGGCATACCGGTCAAGAACGGTACGGGTGTAGGCGCCGGAGCAGCAATCCTTGCCTTGTTTGTTGGTCCGTTGCTGGACGGATCGTTCTCGGTCAGCAGGAGCTATACGTACAAACCGTGGGACCTCGTCGGAGCAATCATTGTCGGCGCAGTCACGGCCGGAGTCATTCTTGCCGGGCGATACTTGTCGATTGGAATCTTGAAGCTTCACGGCGGTGACCGACCGAAAGTCTTGGTCATGGCAATCGCTGGTCTTGTTGTTGGCGTTGTTGCATTGGCGTACCACTTCGGCACCGGTCATGACGTTTCGCTTGTCTTGACCAGCGGCGAGTCCAACGTGAAACAGATGCTCACACTTGGGAGCACCGGCGCGATTGCAATAACGTTGGTGGCGAAGTGGATCGGGTATTCGGTGAGCATGGGCGGCGGGTTCCGCGGTGGACCATTCTTCCCAGCGATCTACATTGGCGCTGGACTCGGCGCAATCGCAGCGATCATCAATCCGAACTTTGCGCAAGGAACGGTCGCTGCTGGCATTACTGCCTCAGTCGTGTACTTGGCGCACCCGAAGTGGGGAGTCACGCTACTTTTGGCGATTGTCTTGGGGATGTTGATCGGCGGACCTGAGCTCATTCCCTTGGCGGTTGTCGCAGCTGCCGTAGCAAAGATCATTCCGGAAATAAAGGTTTCTACAAAGCCGACCGGCGAGGAAGAGATCACTGAGGTTCGCTGACTGAAGATGCCCAGAACCCACTGCTTGTTGCCACATTGCGTCGCCCGAACGACCGATAACTACGGCGCGACTGTCCGACTTCGACAGGTGACCCCGTGGCAATTCTTGAGCTTGTTCCACTGTGCTATCAAAGACGTACGAATGCCTGCGTAAGCGGGATCGTGCGCGACATTGGTTAGCTCATACGGGTCGTTTCGAAGGTCATACATCTCCTCGAAACCGTCCTCGTATCGCCACCATGCATAGTTTGGGCTTCGTGCGCCGTTGAACATCGGAAGGTTTGTTCCGTTGGGCGCTTTTTGCGGTCCACTCGACAAGAGCACGCTTCGCGCACGCATAGAGCGGCCACTGGTCAAAACCGGTCGCAGCGACATTCCATCTGGCACACGCCCCGTCGGTTTCACCCCTGCGAAATCGAGAAGCGTCGGCGCAAGGTCAATCAGGGAGACCAGATCGCCAGCATGCGCACCCGCCTTGATTCCGGGTCCACTCATGATGAACGGAATTCTCAGGGCAGGTTCGTATGGGAAGTATTTACCCATGCTGATGCGGTGTTGGCCGAGAAGGTAGCCGTTGTCACCCATCATCACGATGACCGTGTTTCGGTACTGGTCAGTGTTTTTTAAGGCCGCGATGATCGCAGTGATGGCCTCATCTACTGCAAGCAATGACCTGCGCCGTTGGCGGTTGTCTTCGACAAGCTCCGCGATCTGTGCGTCAGTGAGCAACGGCAGATTGCGAACGAAGGACTGCTTGTCACTGACATCAGCCTCGTTGAAGCTTGGGTCCTGTTCCAGCGGCATGTTGTTGAAAAAGTTCCGGTGACGCGGGGCGGGCCGCGGCGGAATGGTTTGAATTCCGGTGGATGGATCAGGGTTGTCAACGTCGGCCCAGTTCTGCGGAATTAAGCCACGCTTAAGGGGAATGGTCTCGACATGCGGTGCAAGAAATGCGACCTGCATATAAAACGGTCCTGGCGTTTTGGCCTGCTGCTTGACCACCTTGACGGCTTTGGCCCCGTACACGTCTGTCGAATACTTCGCCGGATTCTGGATCGGAAACTTGCCGTACTTGTGACTACCATTTGGCTCGTTTAGGCGATAGCCCCACATCTGATACGTGGACGGATCCGTGGAACCGTGCCATTCCGACCACCCGGTTGGGACAGGAACGTGACGTCGGTTCCCGTACGCGTAACCGTTGATGTACTTACCGATGTGAACGGTGTGATAGCCAGCATCTTGCAGCCACTTGCCAATGTGCTTGTCGCCGGATTTCTTTTCCCACGGAACGTAGCCACCTGACGGTGGGAAGTTTGCTTGCACGCCATTGTTATGGGGATAAGAGCCGGTCATCTCAGCTGCACGCGAGGGGCAGCAAATGGCAAACGGGGTGATCATCTGGTCGAAGGTGACGCCGTTGTTCTGAATGAGTTGTTTAACACCGGGCATCACTGCCAAATCTTGAACCGTTTCATCATCGGTTTGCAGAACGATGATGTTCGGTTTCTTGTGTGTGGCGGAGACGTCTCCTCGCCCTTTTGTTGACACGGGATCTTGGGTCGAGGTGGCAGCGGCAGAACCTGCAATGCTGACCACCATCAGGCAAGCCAAGAGCGCACTAACGCGGACAAGTGTTTTACCGGCGATGATGATGGCCCCCCGTGGTGGTTGCATTTTCCGACTATGAGCACGTGCCAGAGTCAATGGCTAAATCGCCCCAAGGCTACCTTGCAACCCGATATGGCGGGCCATCACCCAGAAACCCGCCGATTGTCCTATCAGCGCCAATTTCCACCCAAACATGCAAGCTGTGTTGACTGGCGCCAGGGAGTAGCCTGAAACCCGAGGCACTCGAAGCAAAGAAGGCGATACGAAATGAACCGACTCATCGCATCGGCGGCGGCGGCCTTCCTGGTGACCGGCGTCATGATCACCGTGCCGATTTCAACGGCCGGCGCCGCTCCGTCCGTCACCACCCGAAGCGCAGCGAAACCAGGCAAGCTCTGCATGAATCCGGCTGTCTGGAACAAGCCTGTTCACACGAAGTATGGATGGCTGGAATGCACTCTCGATCGCAAC
>JAHEXM010000178.1 GCA_023252115.1 Micrococcales bacterium
GCCGCCGCTGTGGGCTCGGCGCTCGTGACACATTGCGAACCGAAATGGGTTATCCGCTTCACGGTCACGAGCTGTCGCCCACGATGTCTGCCGCTAGTGCGCGCGTTGGTTGGGCTATCGGCTGGGACAAACCGGAATTCGCCGGCCGCGATGCGCTAACCGTGGCCCGGGCGACTGGGGTACCCCGAACACTGAGAGGGATTCGATGCATCGACAAGGGGATTCCACGCGCTGACATGGAAGTGCGACTCGATGACGATGGTCCAGCGCGCGGTGTATTGACTAGTGGCACTCACTCACCAACTTTGCGCGAAGGCATTGCGCTTGGCTATGTCGATACCGAGTTGCCGGTCGGCACTGAGCTTGTCATTGATATTCGTGGCCGGCGTTGCCGTGCCGAATTGGTAACGCCGCCATTTGTGGATCGCGATCCGCGTAAATAGCGAGCAAATATCAGCAAGCTCATCGAAGCGAGCAGTTGATCAGTTCGACTGCAGTTGCGGACAGGCGCCCATCAGTGCGTCCTGTTGAAACTGCCAACACAGGTTCGAGTCCCAAATGAATCCAAGTCTCGCGTTCGGTCGGCGACATTCCTTGCTGCAGCGGGCGACACATTGACACTGCGTTGTCAGCTTCTTGCGTAGCGACGAGTAACGCAGCCGCCGGACCCGGCCCATCAATGAGTACCGGCAATTCATGTGTCGCAGCGGCAAGCAGAATTGACACGCACGTGGTCAGTCGATCGTCACCGGCAGCGCTAATAGCCTCAAGAAGAGACTGATCATCGGATCGCAATTGCGCCATGCAATCGCGAATCGCCACACACGTTTTCATCCACGCATCGTGATCAAGCTTTCCGTCCGAGTCGTAATGCTTACTGGTGACCGAGGCGGCGTCGCCCACCGTGACAACCGCACACACCGCAGGCGGAACCACATCTGCCGGCACGTGGTCGGTCGTGAGCACTATGAGGTCTGTCTCGGATGGCAGGGCCGAAACAAGGCTGGCGCCATCTGTCGAACTGTCGTCAGTTACCGCGATGGTCGCGGCTGCAACGATCGGTGACGGCTGCGAGGAATCGGTAGCGCGGGCCCACCATCGAGCAAGGTCAGCGAGTGAGTCGCTCATTTCGCCTGGGCCCCGACGTTGGCGGACTCACTGAACTCCACTGGGGCGTCGAAGCCGGCCCGGCGCGTTGCACGCCGAATCGCATGCAGAATCGGACGCCCCAGAATCAACACCAACACGGCACTAATAATGGCCCGCGGCAAATCGAAGCCGAGCGAGGTGGTGACACAGAACGCAAGCCACCGAGTCAGGTTCTCCTGTACCGGCGCGCCCGCTAGGTACGAAATCTGTGAACCTAAACCGGCAGCCCACGGCCAAAACGACAGGTTAAGCAGGAATCCGTAAACGATCGCTGCGACAAATGCGTAGAGCGCCAATGCGCCTAGCTCGGCCTTGCCACGCAATCGAGGTGGCAGGCAGCCAGCGCCAAACCCGAACCAACCCGCGGCAAGCATCTGAAAAGGCAGCCATGGACCGACGCCGCCTGTCAAAACTGCTGAGCTAAATATCGTGATCGTGCCAAGTGCGAATCCAAAACCACGACCAAGTGCGCGGCCGCCCAAAGCAAGCAAGACAAAGACCGGCTCAAATCCAGCAATGCCTGCGCCAAGGGGGCGCAACGCTGTCCCGACCGCGGCCAGCACGCCCAACATGGCGATGCCTTTCGCATCCAGTCCGCCGTCAGCAACCTGGGCAAGGACAACTGCCAACACCAAAGGCAGCATCACGGCGAATAGCCAAGGTGCATCACGGGAATGGGCGACGGCGGTACTCGTGGGTGCGGCAAGTAGTGGCCAACCGAATCCAATAATGCCAACAATTGTCACCAGGATCAGAGTGACCGTGGTGCGCTTTCCAAGGTGAACTGCATTGCTCTGCTTACGGTTACGGGTCGCTGGCGTGACGCTGGTCGTGCTCATTCGCGACCCACTCGTTGCATTTCGGCGACTGCAGCTTCCACCGTGAGTAGCGGACTGGGTCGCATGACTTTGCTGACTTGGGGGGCAAACATTGGGGATGAGACGACGACGTCTTCAGTCGAACCGTCAGCGACGATTTCGCCATCGGCCATGACCACAACACGTGTCGCTGATTCTGCTACGAGCTCTACATCGTGTGTCGCCATCACGATCGCGTGACCTTCGTCCGCCAGCCCATGCAGCACCGCTGCGAACGTTGCCTTGCCGGGATAGTCCAACCCGCGAGTTGGTTCATCAAGCAGAACCACTGGTGGTTTTGCCGTGAGAACAACGGCAAGTACCAGTGCAAGTCGCTGTCCTTCTGACAGGTCGCGCGGATGCGTCTCGTCATCGATACCGGGCGCAATTCGTTCAAGCAGAGCTCGCGCAGTTCCCGGTGTTGCGTGTGAGTCTTTGTCGGCCTCGGCGCATTCGTCTGCGACGGTCTGCGCATAGAGCATGTCGCCAGCTTCTTGGGGAACCAGGCCAACGCGCTTGAGTAGTTCGTGGCCGCGCATTCCTTTGGGATTTGCCAGATCGGCGCCGATTCCCACCGAGCCGCCGCTCGGCACTACGAGACCAACCAGAGCATTGAGCAGAGTTGATTTGCCTGCACCATTTCGACCCATGATCGCGACAACTTCGCCGCGTCGGACTTGCACGCTCACTCCACTCAGCGCGGTGAAATCGCCATAGCGCACTACGGTTTTTTCGGTCTTGACCACTACTTCCCCGGTGGCTGCTTGGCTTGCCGTTGGTGCCATCAGTCCAGCTGAACCCGCTTGCGGATTCGTGTCCTGTTGGGTCCGAAGCGCCGCACGCCAAGGGGCTGCATCGCGACGCGCATCTCGGACCGACAGTGGCAGCGGATCCCATCCCATGTGACGTCCGAGTTGGACGACCGGCGGTGCGACCGGGGCATTGACAAACATTTCGGCAGGCTCACCTGAGGTCACGGTGCCGTCGCCTTCCAACACAATGACGCGGTCGGCGTAGTGCACAACCCGCTCGAGTCGGTGCTCAGCCATTAGTACGGTGAGGCCGAGGTCGAGAACCAGGCGTTGCACCGCTGCAAGTACTTCTTCCGCTGCACCGGGATCGAGTGCACTCGTTGGTTCATCCAGGACTAGCACCGCAGGGTGTGTGGTGAGCACTGAGCCGATTGCTGTTCGCTGCCGTTGCCCACCCGACAGCGATAGCAACGCGCGATGACGTAGATCCGCCAACCCGAGCAGGTCCAGCGTGTCTTCAACCCGACGACGCATGGTTTGCGGACCAATTCCAAGTGATTCCATGCCGTACGCGAGTTCTTCCTCAACCGTGTCGGTAACGAATGAACTCATCGGATCTTGCGGAACTAGCCCGACCACATCGGCGAGCTCCCGAGGTGGGTGAGTTCGAGTGTCACGTCCGTCGACGGTTACCCGACCTTCCAACAAGCCACCGGTGAAGTGCGGAACCAATCCGTTGACCGCTCGAAGCAGCGTTGACTTTCCGCTGCCAGTGCGGCCGACCATCAAAGCGAGTTCGCCTTCCAGTACGCGCAAATTGACGTCGCGTACTGCGGGTTGGTGCGCATCAGGGTAGGTGATCGTTACCCGATCAAAAATAATCACGCCGCCACCTTGTCCTCGACGCGGACAGTGGCTTCATGTAGGGCCCGGGCGTTTGGTGACGGCGGCACAGGTGCAACCACTGCGGGCAACAACGCAATCGCGATACCGATGCCCGCAACGAAAGGAAACGACGGAAAGGCAAACGGGGTTACCGACAGTTGTAAGGCTTGCGGGTTATGAATCCCAACCCAAAATACGCTCGCTGCGGCAATCACACCCGAGGCCATCACGACCCATTCGGCTAGTCGCCACGGGTCGGGGCGGTAGCGGGTCCGAATCGCGTGTTTACCGCCCAGCCACAGTCCGGCAATTCCAGCAGCCAGTCCGATGAGTAACAAGACAAACCCGAGCGGTCCGAGGCCGCCGGCGTCCAACAATCCGAACAGGCCGATGCAGACTCCGATCAATCCGCCAATAACCAGTCCGGCGGTAGTGCGCCGCACATTTGCCGGGACTGCAGCAGTGCGGCCGTAACCGCGCGAGTCCATCGCTGCGGCAAGCACAACTGCCCGGTCCAGTGCGCCTTCGAACACTGGCATCGCGGAACCGGCGACTCCGCGAATTCCTCGATCCGGACGCCCGCGTAAGAGTCGGGCCCTGCGAACTCGACCAAGGTCGGCAACCAGCTGTGGCGCGAACGTCATCGCCACCACGACCGCGACACCGATTTCGTACAAACCTGCTGGCATCGCTTTGAGCAATCGGCTTGGCGATGCCAATGAGTTTGCCGCTCCAACACAGGCGAGTAAGACGGCTAGTCGGAACCCGTCGCAGGCGGCAAACACCATCGACTCAAGAGTGATTTGCCCGCCAAGACGCAATGCTGCGAGCCAATCGGGGAGCGGTACTTGCGGCAGCGTCACCAAAACGTGATTGCCGATCGGTGCACCGAGTACAACTTGGAACACCAATCTGATGACAACGACAAGCACACCGAGTTTGAGGAAAACCGAAAATGATCGCGACCACGGAGCGACTGGTTTGCGAGCAGCAACGACGAACGCAGCTACTGCGAGTATCAAACCCAGAAGCAACGGATTGGTTGTGCGGCTAGCGGCAATTGCCAGGCCCAAGGCCCAGATCCACCACGCGCCAGGGTGCAGCAAACGTGGTAAGCGCGACTCCGCTAGCCGCCCGTTCATTTGTCTCGCCTGACCGTCAGAGACTGATCACGTTCGCCGCCGACGCGCAATGAGTACTCCAGCAATCACGAT
>JAHEXM010000179.1 GCA_023252115.1 Micrococcales bacterium
GTAGCGAACAGTCCGGTACCGCCGCCAGCCACGATGTTCGAATTGTCGATGGGTTTCGCGGTGACTCGCATGTTGGCTTCGGTCGTTCGTCTGGGAATTGCCGATGCGATGGCGCAGGGACCTTCAACTGCAGCCCAGATTGCCGAACGTACGGATCTGGATCCCGACACTGTGCACCGAGTACTGCGTGCTCTGGCACTCAACGATGTCGTGAAACTGAATCGCCGAGGCGAATTTTCGCTGACCCGAATTGGTGAAGTGTTGCGAACTGATTCGCCAAACTCACTTGCGCCGTGGCTGCTCTATCTTGAGGAAGATTCCACCCAACAGTCCTGGGCTTCGCTCGACAATTCATTGCGGACGGGAGAGCCGGCATTCCCAGCCCGTCATGGCACTTCGGTTTGGGATTGGTTCGCTACTCATCCAGAAGAGGGCGCCCAATTTGGAGCCGCAATGCGATCGCTGACGAAAATCGATCTCCCCGGAATCGTGGGTGGCTACCCCTGGCCCGAAACAGGCACCGTGTGTGATGTGGCTGGTGGAGTAGGCCCAGTACTCGCCGCTGTCTTGCAAGCGCGCCCGCTGCTTAACGGACTGTTGGTTGAACATCCCGATGTCTTGGAAAAGGCTGACGCCTATTTGCGAGCCGCCAGAGTTCGTGACCGAGTGGTCTCCCTACCTGGCGATCTGCTTGAGGGTTTCCAGGCCGAGGCTGACATCTACCTGGTCAAGGATGTGCTTCACGATTGGGACGACGTCAGTTGCGGCAGAATCCTGAGCAGCGTGCGTGCGGCCGCATCAGTCGGTGCAACCATTGTGCTCATTGAACAGTTGCAACCGAAAAACGAACCCGTCTTCCCGACATCGATGGTCGATATTCAGATGCTCACGCAGACAGATGGCGGCCGGCAACGCTCGGAGAACGATTTGCATACTTTGCTGCGCAGTGCCGGTTTCATTCCCGGCAAGACTCACTCGGGATTGGCTTCGTCAATGGTGACTGGGGTTGCCATCTAGGTGTGAGTGGGCATCACTGAAATTATTTCGTCCACTGTGCGCAGTCGCGCGCGCGCTTTGTCAATGCCTGGAGCGATTAGGTCACTATCTAAAGCAACTGCGGACAACAAGATAAGCGCGTGCGCATCATCGGAAATCAACTCAAGTTCACTCAGCGCCGAATCGTATTGGTCGCGGATATCGACTTGGCGAATGAGACTGCTGTCTTCGGCAGCATCATTGCGTGCATTGATCGCACGCGCATCAATGTCGACGATAGGGCGATTCACACCGGTAGTTGCGTTGCTGGAAATCGCGTCGAGCAGAGCCGCGGCGGCCATCCGTGCTCGGGCAATGCTGGCCTGCGGATGAGCCCGCGCTGGAAGAACTAGCCGCACAACCAGAATCGCGATCACCGCGCCTAGTGCGGTGGCAGCAAGTCTGATCGCACCCCAGCCCAGGACATCGTGATTGGGAATTCCGTGCGAGAGCGTGATGAATGCCGCAATGAATGCTGCACCGACGGCCGGATTGTGAGTGGAAAAAGCAACACCAACGCACAGAAATACCAGAAGCAACCAAGGTTCAATCACGTCATTCGGAAGGGCGACGGATGCCAGAATTGCGAGCAGCACTCCGAACATCGTCCCAACGGTTCGTTGAATTGCAACCCTGATTGCCGTCCAGCCCCGTGGTTGCAGCACCATAAACATGGCGAGCAGAACCCAGAAGCCACTCACATCGTTGTTGTCAAACGTCTTGTAAACGAACATGCCGATACCCAAAGCAAGTGCGCGCTGGATGCCGTAGCGAAACGTGCGGGCTTGAGGGCGAGTGACAGCAGTCACCAGCGCGCGTATTGCGCGACCTTCGACTGGAGGTTCTTTCACCGCCGCTTGAGTACCGTCGAGTAGTCCGCGAATGTGGCCCAAAGCAATGCGAACGTGTACGAGACCGAGGTGCGCACGTCGATCGATTTGGTCGTCGTGAACCGCATCATCGAGCGGTCCCAATTCGGCAGCCGGCAATGGCCGAGGCGCGATCCGTCCGTGCGGGATAAGCGCAGCAGACAAGTTCCGGGCTTCGACGTCCGCAACGTCAAGGGCTGTCGCAACTCGAAGATCTCCCCGCTTGGGTTCGGCAAGATCGCGTCCGAGCTTGTTGCCGCCGGCCGATCGAAGTATTGATCGCAGCAGCGGCGGATTTCCGTCATACGCGAGCAGGTCGCGTGTGGTGCCGTGTTCCGCGAGTGGCGTATCAGAAAGCAATGTTCGCGCGACACTGGCGCGCACAATCTTGCGTGGGTCCCATATCCCCAGTACCAGAGTGACGATCAATGCTCCAGCAAGTCCCAAGACACTGGCAGCGACAACCCGACCGAATGCTGCACCAGCCCCGAAACTGTTACTGACGGTCAAGAAGTACAACAGGCCCGTCATCAAACCGAGGGCTGTCCCGACCACCGGGATTACCTGCAGGATGACGGCAACGAAGGCGATGAATGCCATCCCAAGGGCAGCAAGCCACGGTGTTGACTCCGTCAGAAACCCCAGAGCGACCGCCAAAGTGATCCCAATACCGACGATGACGATGGCGCGTAAGGCGGTAATCAACGGCGCAGCCGAGGCCACTGCACACAAGAAGGCGGTAACAAGAGCTGTGATGACATCAGTCCGATGACCGACTATTCCGCCGACACCAAAACCAACGATTAGGCCAAGGCCCGTTGCCAGACCGGTCTTCCATGCCACTGGTTTTGCGGTATTTGCCAACACTGACGACAGCCAGGACGAAGCGCCCGCTGGCGCACCAGGGCCGGATTGCGGAGCTGTGTTGCTCACGGACCAAGCTTCTCAGCGGTGACCGCGCGATCGCACCTTGTGCGTCAGGGGTCGCAATCCCGGTACCTTCGCAGGGTGGTGCACATCCGCTTGACCATCCCGCGCCTTGTTGCGTCACCTGCCGCCCGGGCCGGAATCATGGCCGCCTCGGCCACCGTCGCGTCGACGTTCTCACGGGGCCTGCTGCCCCGAAGCGTCGCTGACCAGGCGTTGGTAACCGGTGTGTGTTCGGCAGCGATGTACCAAATGGCCGCAACCGTTCATGCTGGCTCCGAGACCCTTGCACTGTTACGTACTGGCGACCACGGAATGCGTGGACGAACGGCAGGGGTAAATGCGTCGATCGCTGCTGACTTATCCGCAGCGGCGGTTGGCGCCGCGATCGGGCGAATCATGCCGTCGCGTCCCGACGAACCGCTCCCAGTTTCAGTCACCAGATTCGTGGGTGAATCGTTAGTTATCGGCGGCGTAGCCGGTGCGACCGTCACGGGTATCGACGAAGTTCTCGGCAAGGTTTTGCCGAAACGTCGCATCGGTCAACGGTCAATTGTGATCGATGCTGCTGTCGGTGGAGCCATCGCTTCGTTAATGGTCTATCGCCGCCATCAACGTGCGCGCGAATATGGACTTGTCGAGCCGAAGCGAAAAGCAGTTAAGAAAACAAACTTGATGGCAACTGCTAAAGGCATCGGCATTGGCGCCGCAGCCGCGGGCGGATTGTTGACTCTTGCTGCAGCTGAACAAGCATCAGCGCACGCCATCACCAAACTCGTCGACACTAAGTTGCGGCGTTTTGATATCGGCTCGCCGCTTATCGGGCACGGAATCACCCTTGGTCTCTTGGGTGCGAGTGCAGTTGCCGGTTTCTCGATCGTCAAGCGACGCATTGAAACAGGCGGCGACGTAGTCGAACCCGCTTACCCGCATGCGCCGATGAATCCCTTCGTCACTGCCGGACCGCGTTCCGTCATTGACTTCGACACGATCGGCAAAGAGGGTCGACGCTTCGTGCTGATGGCGATGTCTGCCGAGGAGATCTCGGAAGTGATGGGAGAACCAGCCAAGGACCCGGTCCGAGTAGTGGCAGGGTTCGAGGCCGCTGGCACGACTGCCGCACGAGCTGATCTGTGTTTGCAAGAGATGGAAGCAGTTGGTGCATTCGATCGTTCGATTATTTGCATCGCATCACCCACCGGTGTCGGTTACGTGTCTTACACGGTTGCCGAATCACTTGAGTATCTGGCGCGGGGTGATTGCGCAATCGTGATGCCGCAATACGCACTTGTCCCGAGTGCACTGGCGTTGTTCGACACGCACGACGGGGTGCAATTGCAAAAGCTTGTTCTCAAGATGACCCGTGATCGAATCGCCACAATGCCAGCGGATGCCCGGCCGAAGCTGGTGCAATTTGGCGAGAGTCTCGGGGCGCAGGTTGCACTTGACGTGTCTTTTCCCGATGGAAGCAAAGCCTTTGATGAGCTCGGGCTCGATGCGGGTTTGTACATGGGTGTTCCGTTTCGATCCAAAGCCTGGAATGCGTGGCGACATCGGACGCAGGACTTTGACCCATCCGGCCAGATGATCGCGGTCAGTGAGCCGGCGAGGCTTGATGGGATTAGCTCCGAGCGTCGCGAGCGCATCAACCAAGTGATGGTTATTCACTACGACGATCCAGTGAATAAATTCTCCTACCGCCTGGTCGTGAAGGAGCCGTGGTGGATGGGAGCTCCGACCGAGCGGCCGCCCATGGTCCCGCGCGAGACGATCTGGCGACCAGTAGTGACATTCATGCTGACGCTCATGGACTTGAAGAACGGGATGGATTTCAAGCCTGGTGAGTTCCGGCGACGTGGCCACGACTACCGCATTGACGCGTGTGAATCGGTGCGCGATGTCTACGGCTTGCCGTGCAGCGAAGAGCAACGCGAAGCGATCGACTTGGCATTGCGAGAGCGGGAACAAGAGTGGGCAACGAAGAGATTAGTCGCTCGCAAGTTCGCGGGTGCCCGCGCTTCCAT
>JAHEXM010000180.1 GCA_023252115.1 Micrococcales bacterium
CCAACACCAACCGTGACCTACCAGTGGCAGGTATCAGATAGCGGAACCACCGGATGGACCGACATCACCAACGCCGACCAACTCAGCTTCACTCTGACAAGTTCCCAAGTCACCAAATACATGCGCTTCACCATGCATGCCACCAACACCGCAGGCAGCACCGACACCTCAAGCACCGCCACTACCGTAATCGCGGCGGCAACAACTACGCCCCAGGCCACCGGTGTTCCAACTGTGTCCGGAACTACCACCGCCGGTCAGGTCGTAACTGCTGACATCACACCAGTAACAGTCACTGGTGTTCCAACACCAACCGTGACCTACCAGTGGCAGGTATCAGATAGCGGAACCACCGGATGGACCGACATCACCAACGCCGACCAACTCAGCTTCACTCTGACAAGTTCCCAAGTCACCAAATACGTGCGCTTCACCATGCATGCCACCAACACCGCAGGCAGCACCGACACCTCAAGCACCGCGACGAATCAGATCGTTTCCACTGACATACCGGCTCAACTGGCGAGTGAATGCCCGAGCGGAAGCTGTGCAGGATCCAACCTGAGCGGGCAGTCATTCGTTGGGCTTGACCTTCCTGGCATCGACTTCGCGGGCGCCAATGTCGACGGCACGAACTTCAATCGAGCGAATCTGCGCGGAGCCAACTTTGCTGGCGCGAACATGGTTGGTACCCAGTTGCGCGGCACCAACCTTCGCGGCGCAAATCTTCGCGGCGCAAAGCTCTCACAGCGCACAAAAAAGAAGTTCTTGGAGCGCGGCAACATCGTGACGACTCGCTTTCTTGGAACCGCAGCCAACTTGCGTGGAGCTAACCTGCGTGACGCGAATCTTGCACGCGCAAACCTCGCAGGTGCCGATCTCAGGGGTGCCAACCTGCGCCACACGAATGCCCGATTTGTTGACCTACGCTCTGCCAATTTGAGCAACGCGAACCTCAGCGGCGCGGCCTTGTATAAGTCTGACCTGCGCAACGCGAATGCGACCAGAACTAGCTTCGTGGGTGCGCACATGTTTAGCGCAAATTTGCGAAGCACAGTGACCACCTGTGCGGACTTTTCCCAGGCAACCGGTCTACGAACGGTCACGTGGTAGCTGGTTGCCCTGCGTAATAGTGAAGCCTTGTGTCGAGTGGGGCGAGTCGGGCTTGAACCGACGACCTGTCAGGTTATGAGCCTGCCGCTCTACCAACTGAGCTACCGCCCCTCGTTCGTGCGGATGCGAGTCTAACTCGGCATACCACCTGCCCCTCACCGGTTGATTGTTCAGCGTCTACTTGCCCGAGGCAAACAAATGCCGGTCACATGTTTAGGCGGCTTGGCCACGGGGCAAATAAGGCACAGCAGTAAAACAAACAAACCAAATGGTCCGCACCTCACGCCGAAAGGAATCCATCATGGAATTCAACTGGCCGCCAGCAGCCTGACACTGCCATCCTCCGAAGAATCCCCAGTAGCCCTGCGCCTGGGGATTCTTTCGTTGGTGGCACAATCGCAAAATGAGCAGCTCACTTGATCAATTCATGGCAGCAACTGACTTGTTTGATTCACACGTGCGGGCAATCAGCGCAGACCAATGGTCAGACGCGACCCCATGTAGTGAATGGGACGTTCGGGCACTGGTTAACCACGTTGTTGGCGAGCAGCTGTGGGTGGTCCCGTTACTAGACGGCAAGACTGTCGCCGAGGTGGGCGATGCCCTAGATGGCGACCTCCTCGGTGAAGACCCGCTCGCTACCTGGACAAGTTCGCTGGCCGCTAGCAGGGCCGCTTTCGGAGCACCTGGCGCACTTGACTCGGTCGTTCACCTGTCCTTCGGAGACGAAACTCGTGCCGGATATTGCGACCAAATGGCACTCGATGCCCTCATCCACGGTTGGGACCTGGCAAAAGCGATTGGGGCGGATGACACCCTGCCGGCCGACTCGGTCGAATGGGCACTTGCCGGCATTGAGCCAGTTCAAGAGATGCTGACCGCTAGTGGGGCATTTGGCACACCGCAAGCGATTTCTGATGACGCAAATCGGCAGGCCGACCTGCTGGCTCGCCTGGGCCGGACACCATAACTTCGCCGCCCGGCCAATATTTCGGCCGTACGTGTTGCTTGCCTTGCATCAGGCCTAGGCGAGCCGGGATTCTCTTCCGGTGGCAAATGACATTGACGAAACCCAAGACGCTGTCGATCCCGCTGAAGCTGCAGTAGCCCTCGATTTGTTGCTAGTCGACGCTACCCACGGACTGGCCTACAAATTCCGGCCCCGAACCTCAACAGTCCGCATGGGCGCCAAGCTCGCTCTCAAGCCAAAGACGGTCGCCAAGCGCACCGCAGCACTTGCTACCGAAATGACAAAGGTTGCAATCGGTTCATCAAGAATCGCCCCCGACAAGCGCGATCGTCGCTTTGCCCCTGCACCCTGGATGAACAACCCCGTGCTCAAGCGCGTTCTTCAGTCGTACCTCGCGGCAGGCAAAACAGCCAATGACTTACTTGAGGACGCGGAGCTGAGCTACGACGATCACGAGCGCGCGGAATTCCTGATTCGCAATGTCAACGATGCACTTGCCCCGAGCAACAATCCCCTCGTCAATCCAGCAACCGCGTATGCGATCAAGACCACCAAGGGCAAGAGCATTCCGCGCGGAGCCAAGGCATTCGCCACCGACATGAAGAGCGCGCCACGTCTACCGGCAATGGTTGAACCCAACTCGTTCGAAGTGGGCAAGGACCTGGCGATTACTCCGGGCTCAGTGGTCTATCGCAGCCCGATGTTCGAGCTCATTCAATACAAGCCAACGACCGAGAAGGTCTACAAGCGACCACTCCTCGTCGTACCGCCGGTGATCAACAAGTACTACGCCTTTGACTTGGCACCGGGTCGAAGCATGGCCGAGTACTTGCTCTCCAAGGGACACCAAGTCTTTATCATTTCGTGGCGCAACCCGACGCAAGAAGATCGCGATTGGGGTTTTGACGAGTATGGACAGTCGATCCTTGATGCACTCGACATCACTCGCGACATTTCCGGGAGCAAGAAAACAAATTTGTACGCTCTTTGTTCCGGTGGCGTCATCACCACCATGGTGCTGGCCAAACTCAAGGCCGATGGAAAGCTCGACGAAGTTGGTGGACTCGGCTTGGCAGTCACGGTGCTAGATCAAGATCACGCAGGTCTTGCCTCCGCCGTTCTGAACGACAAGACCGCCAAGGCCGCAATTGCCTTTTCCGCAAAGCGTGGCTACCTAGACGGAGCGAACTTGGCTGAGGCCTTTGCGTGGCTGCGCCCGAACGACCTCATTTGGAACTACTGGGTCAACAACTATCTGATGGGAAACAAGCCACCGAAGTTCGATGTGCTCTATTGGAACGCAGATGCGACACGAATGACGGCCGGCTTGCACAAGGACTTTGTCGAAACTGGACTCCACAACGGGTTGGTGACGGCGGGTGGAACAACCATGTTGGGAACCCCAGTTGATGTGAGCAAAATTGACGTCGATTCGTTCATTGTCGGCGGACTCACTGACCACATCTGTCCATGGTCGTCGTGTTACGCAACGACGCACTTGCTCGGCGGCAAGAAAGAGTTCGTGCTTTCCTCCAGTGGTCACGTCGCAGCAATCGTGAACCCTCCGACAAACGGTCGAGCAAAGTACCTGGTCAATAAAGAGTTGCCGAAGAACGCCGAGAAGTGGCTTGCCGGAGCCACTCAGAAATCAGGTAGCTGGTGGCCAGCCTTCTCGGCATGGCTCGGGCGACACGGCGGCGGCAAAGTCGAGGCGCCAAAGAAGGTCGGCAACAAAACCTACAAACCAATCCAGAAAGCACCTGGCTCATACGTGCTCGAACCGTAATTGCTCACGCCCGCCCCAAGGTGGAACAAAGTGTGTCCACTATGGACGGAATGTTCCACTTTGCATGGAGGGCAACTAGTCGCGTGTCTTGCGCGTGCTGACAAGTTCAGCATTTGGTGCTGACAAGAAGTCTTCAATGCGGTGTGCAAGGTCAGGACCATCGGTCAAGATCCCGAGATGCCCGTCGTGAAAAATGTGTACTCGCGAGTTGGGAATCAAACTGCCCAGAATGGTCGCATTGCATGTCGGGATCAGCGGATCGTCGTCGCCAGTCAAGATTAGTGTTTCCTGTTTCACGAATGGCAAAAACGGAATACTCGTCCACCCACATCCGGCACCGAGTTGCATGAAGTATCCGCGCTGATTGTGCCCCGAGCGCTGCGCACGCAGCGCTTCGCTGGCGATTTGCGGATCGTGGCGCATCGCACCGCCGTAAATTTCCCCAGCAATGTTTTGCAGATAGTCGGGATCGCGGTATCTGCGCGGCGTGACCATCTTTGACAAGACGCGAGGATGAGCGGGAACCATGATGGCTCCAGTTGCTGTGCTCACCAGTACTAGGCGGCGGCAGCGCGATTTCTGAGTGAAGGCGAACTGCTGCGCTAGTCCCCCACCCCACGAAATTCCCAGAACGTCGACGCGGTCGTATCCAAACGAGTCGAGCATCTTTCCGACGAGTCGCGCCATGCCGGGCAATCGGTATGGGCGGCGCGGCGCAGGCGAAGCGCCTACTCCCGGCACATCAAACCGGATGATCTCTCGACTATCGTCGAGTTGATCAACAAGCGGCTGAAACAGCTCAAGGCGCGCGCCGATACCGTTCATCAAAAGCAGTGGTGTCTTTCGCCGATCCCCACGCTCAACGGCGGTTTGAATTACTTGGCCGTCAATTGTCAGCGTCCGGAATTCGGGCTCACGCAGTGAGGGCCGCAATGGAACCTGACTATCTTTCATCTCAGCCACGGCCACCT
>JAHEXM010000181.1 GCA_023252115.1 Micrococcales bacterium
CCAAGTCACGAAGAGATGTTGACCATCGGTGGGATGTTCAATCCGAATACGGCCCCGGTGCTTAACACGCTTGCCCGAGAGTATGCGGTGTTTACCAAGTGGTTTAGCGAAGCTCCAACGTGTACCTATCCCAACAGGTCGTTCTTTCACGCGGGGACAAGTCTGGGCAAGTTAGACAACGACAATTTGGTGAGCTACTCGTGGGATCACGAAGTGCCTAATTTGTTTGACCTGCTCACCGACAAGGGCATTGATTGGCGCGTCTATTTCGACAAGAGCCAAGGGGTACCCGATGCGTCAATCAACTTGGCCGGGCTGCGGCACATGTCGATGTGGTGGCAACACAGTGCGCCCCGCCAGCAGTTCTTTGACGATGCCGCTGCAGGAAAACTACCCGCGTATTCATGGGTCGAACCCAAAATGTTGCTCGGCGAACTCGATGACTACCACCCGCCCGGTGATATCCGGCTCGGTGAGCAATTCCTTGCCCGAATTTATGAGGCGGTTCGTAACTCTCCACAGTGGAAATCGACAGCGTTGGTGATCACGTTCGATGAACATGGTGGGTGCTACGACCACGTTATGCCGCCCGCTGCAGTAAAGCCCGATGACTACGTTGGTGATTTGGGATTCGGCTTCGACCGGCTCGGCCTGCGTGTTCCGACGATTGTGGTTTCGCCATACACAACGAAAGGAACAATTGTGCGCGATAACTTTCGAGCGACCTCGGTGTTGAGGTCTATGCGTGACCACTTTGACCTGGGTCCCGCATTGACGCGTCGCGATGCGGATGCGCCATCAATCTCTGTCGCATTCAATCGAACGAAGCCACGTACGGATAGGCCGAAAGTGGTGGCGAACTTAATTCAACCCATCGATCGCGAACGCGAGAGAGGTGATCTGCCTGATCTTGATTTGCTGTTCCACAAGAAGAAGGCTGAATCGAAGGGGCGAATCTCAGAGCTTGGCCGAGCCTCTTTGCGAAACGCTGCTCGACTCCTGGGTGAGCACCCCGATGACTCGCCGACGTCTTTGACTTCGGCAAAGAAAATGCTGCGGCAAGCTTTCGACCGAAAAAACTAGTCCCCAACTGCTGTTGGGGCAGCAGGATCCGCTGGCGCAGCAGCCGTGCTATCGCCGCCAACAGCGGCGACCGATCCAGACTTCGACAGGATCACCACGCCTGCTGCTGCGGCCACCACCGACAATCCCAGGGCTGGCCAATCAAATCCCGATGAAAGAAATTCCTCGTGGAATACGGTGATCGCCAAAATCGTGGTAGCTACCGGGGTTGCCACCAAAATTGCTGACAAGGCAACTGAAAGCTTGCCAGCGCTCAAGGCATACGCCTGAACAACAAACGCGGACGCGGCCGCCAGAATCGCTAAGTAGACAGTCGGTTGTTCCAACGCGGCCACAAATCCATGGTGCGAGATGTACTCAGTCGTTCCCTTAATGAGCGAGGCCATCAAGCCGTAGGCGACACCAGATGCGACACCGAAAAACGCCGATTTCTGTTTCTGGATTGCCAGCCCAAGTCCGATGAAGACCCAGAACACCGCCGTTGAAGCAATGGTCGCCCACAGAATCTGGCCTGTAGGTGGTGAGTAGTCGGAGCTGGTGATTTGACCGAAGAGAACGATGCCGATGATTCCGACGCCAGTGCAGGCAGCGCCGAAATATTCGCGGCCAGTGATGCGCTGTTTGGAAACCCACGCGCCAAACGGCAACATGAAAATGACCTGTGATGCCTGGAGCGTCGAAACGGCCGCCAGGGATCCAATGGCCAATGCCGCAATGTGCATCCCGAAACCGACAAGCGCCAGGGCGAATCCCGCGAGGAATATCGGGGTGAGCGCCAGAGCAATGACGAAGCTTCTCTTGCTCTTCTTTGCTTTGAATGTTCCGAGCTGCTGAAGCGCAGTCGCGGCAACGTAGACCAGGGCCGACACAACCGACAGGATGTTCGCGAACACGGTAAGCGGCCACCCTCTCGATTCGCGTACACACAGTTGGCGGAACCGATCATTCTGGAAGGGCGCATCCGATACAACTCAGCACGTGCCGTAGAGGTGAATTGTGAAGATCGTGCTGCCTCGGCGAAAAACTCTCGCCGCAAGACCGATCCGCCGAGTCGCAGTGGTGAAATCTTTCAGTGGAGCCTAGGGGATTCGAACCCCTGACCCCCTGCCTGCCAGGCAGGTGCTCTACCAGCTGAGCTAAGGCCCCAAGACCGCGAAGTCTAGCCGTCGCACCTGTGCGGTTGTCTTGGCGCAGGGCTCGACGCAACTTTCACCGGCACTCGAGTTCGGACTGCACCTCCATCTCTGAATGCGGCCAAGTAACCTCAGCCGGTGAGCACGAACGGGCAAACCAGCGAATCCAGTGACGACGTGATGGCTTACGACCCCAACCGGATCCAGGAACACTGGTTACCAGTCTGGGACGATAAGGCGCCGTTTCGATCGGGAAACCCCGACGATGAACGACCGACCAAGTACGTCCTTGACATGTTTCCCTACCCATCGGGTGATCTACATATGGGTCATGCCGAGGCGTACGCGCTTGGCGATGTCGTGGCTCGTTACTGGGTTCAGCGCGGATTCAACGTTTTGCATCCAATCGGTTGGGACGCGTTTGGTCTGCCGGCAGAGAACGCTGCAATCAAGCGAAACGAAGATCCCGCGATCTGGACATACGAAAACATCGCCACCCAAAAGGCGTCAATGCGTCGATACGCCTGTTCATTTGACTGGGACCGAGTCCTCAACACGTGTGACCCCGAGTACTACAAGTGGAACCAGTGGTTCTTCTTGCGGATGTTTGAGCGTGGATTGGCGTATCGAAAGTCAAGCAGCGTCAATTGGTGTCCGAACGATCAAACGGTGCTGGCCAATGAGCAAGTTGTGGGCGGTCGCTGTGAACGATGCGACGCCATCGTTACCAAGAAGAAACTGACTCAGTGGTATCTAAAGATCACTGACTACGCGGACCGCTTGCTGAACGACATGGATCAGCTTGAAGGCAACTGGCCTGAGCAAGTCCTGCAGATGCAGCGCAACTGGATTGGGCGCTCAACTGGTGCGCAGGTCGACTTCGCCATCGAGGGTCGCAAAGAACCAGTCACGGTTTACACAACCCGGCCTGACACGCTTTACGGCGCAACGTTCTTTGTCGTTGCCGCCGACTCGGATCTCGCAGCCGAACTTGCTACCGGAACTGAAGCAGAAGCGGAATTTGCTACCTACCTTGAAGCTGTCAAGCAAACAACCGAGATGGATCGTCTCGCGACCGATCGGGCAAAGACCGGGGTGTTTTTGCACCGTTACGCAGTCAACCCAGTCAACTGTGAGCGACTTCCGGTTTATGCGTCTGACTACGTTCTGGCCGATTATGGAACCGGCGCGATCATGGCCGTGCCTGCGCACGATCAGCGCGACCTGGATTTTGCCAATGCATTTGATTTGCCAGTTCGCGTCGTCGTCGCTTCGGACACCGACCCGGTCGAAACTGGCGAAGCAACCGCCGATGACGGCGTCCATGTGAACTCCGGTCCGCTTGATGGACTTGGCAAAGACGACGCAGTCGCCGCGATGATCGATGTATTGGATGAGCGCGGCACTGGTCACGAAGCAGTTAACTACCGCCTGCGCGATTGGTTGATTTCGCGCCAGCGCTACTGGGGCACCCCAATACCGATCATTCACTGTGAATCGTGCGGCGAGGTCGCGGTTCCTGACGATCAATTGCCGGTGAAACTGCCACCAGCCGAAGGTCTTGACCTGCAACCCAAAGGAACATCGCCACTCGGCGCTGCGACAGATTGGATCAACGTTAGTTGTCCAACGTGTGGCGGTCCGGCCCGCCGGGACTCCGACACAATGGACACGTTCTTTGATTCGTCGTGGTACTTCTTGCGGTTCTTGGATCCGGCGCGACATGACGTGCCATTCGATATTGCGCAAGCAAGCAAGTGGATGCCAGTCGATCAGTATGTCGGCGGCATCACGCATGCCATTCTGCATTTGCTTTACGCGCGATTCTTTACCAAAGTCATTCACGACTTAGGAATGCTCGAAATAACTGAACCGTTCACGCGCTTGCTCAATCAAGGCATGGTTCAGATGGACGGCTCGGCGATGAGTAAGTCGCGTGGCAATCTGGTGCGACTCTCCGACGAGCTGAGCGCCCATGGCGTCGATGCTGTTCGGTTAACCATGGTGTTCGCCGGTCCACCCGAGGACGATGTTGACTGGGCTGACGTTTCACCGGCTGGTGCCAAGAAGTTCCTTGCCCGGGCCTGGCGCTTGTCGGGTGAAGTGACGGCACCAGTCGGAGCTGACCCGGCAACCGGTGATGAGTCACTTCGCAAAGTGACTCACAAGATTGTTCACGATTGTGCCATCGCGGTTGAGACGTATCGATTCAACGTTGCAGTCGCTCGCATCATGGAGTTAGTTAACGCAACGCGCAAAGCGGTCGATTCCGGATGTGGTCCGGCGGACCCTGCGGTTCGCGAGGCAGTTGAAGCAGTCGCCGTCGTGTTATCACTCGTAGCGCCCTACACCGCCGAAGATATGTGGGCGCGACTCGGCCACGAACCATGCGTCGCACTTGCAGGTTGGCCGGTTGTCGATGAGGCCCTGCTGGTTGAAGACAGCGTCACGTGCGTCGTTCAGATCGCGGGCAAGGTCAAGGCTCGACTCGAAGTCGCACCATCGATCGGCGAAGCGGACCTTGCGGAACTAGTCCTTGCCGACGAGGCAGTGGTTCGCGCTCTTGATGGACGAGGGCTGCGGAAAGTGATCGTTCGTGCACCTCGATT
>JAHEXM010000182.1 GCA_023252115.1 Micrococcales bacterium
AACGCGCGCCTCGCGCTGCCGGACATTGCACGCATGACGTCTGCGGATGTGCAGTCCATCATCGACCTTCTTGATCGAGTGAATGTTTTTTCTGCTGAGATCGCTACGAGGACAAGAGCTCTGGCATCAAGGGCACAACAAGATCGCCGATCCGTCGACCCCTTAGTCGACGATCTACTGGCGCAGGTTGGCACCGTGGTGATGCTGCCATTTTCGTCAATTTCGGGAATGTTTCCCAAAGCAGTTCGTGATCTCGCTCGTCAAGAGTCAAAATCAGCCGAGGTGGTAGTAGTCGGCGCGGAGACAGAGCTCGATCGGCGTGTTCTTGAACAGCTCAAGGATCCGTTGATTCATGCGATCCGGAATGCAGTGAGTCATGGAATTGAGTTGCCAGCAGAACGCGAGCGACTGGGAAAAGATCGAACTGGAACAGTCACCGTGCAGGTTGCCCGCAATGAAGGCGGTCGAGTGTGCGTCACCGTCGCCGACGATGGCCGCGGCCTGGATACGGCCGCGTTGAGAGCTTCAGCGGAGCAAGCCGGGTTTGAGCCCAGGGACGCCGACAATGAAAACCCCTCCACATTGGCGTTCGCAATGGGGGTCAGTACGAGCAGCACTGTCAGCGACATCTCAGGTCGCGGGGTTGGACTGAGCGTGGTGAAGGAAAACATTGGCCAGCTGGAAGGCAGCGTCGAATTCGAGTCAACGCCCGGAATCGGTGCCACGCTTCGAATGGTCGTTCCCACCACCCGCGCAACAATCCACGGTGTTGTTATCGCAGTCGGGAAGCGACCATACGTTGTGCCGACAACCCGACTCTTTGGGGTTTTTCGAGTCGACGAAGGAGATGTCGCGGCCTCCGCGGGCGTACCCACGACGGTCATTGATGGTCAAGTAATGCCGATCCTCGATCTCGCAGCGGTGCTGGGCTTGCCGATCGTTCGCCGCGAAGCACTCGAGCACTTGCCCGTTCTCGTGCTTGGCTCCGGCATCGAAAGGGTCGCGTTTGTTGTTGACGCGGTCTTGAGCGAACAGTCGATCTTAGTTAAACCGCTGGGGCCACAACTGGGCACAATGCAAATGATCTCTGGCGCCACCGTGCTAGCAACCGGGCTGGTTGCGCCGGTTCTTGAACCGCGCGGTTTACTCATTGCAGCTCGATCTACCTCGGGCGCATCGACCAATGTGATGACACCAACTGGGGCCGATGGAGCTGAAGAACCTGATCGCCCCCGGCTCGTTCTTGTCGTCGAGGATTCGATCACTTCGCGGATGATGTTGAGCAACATCCTGACCACCGCCGGATATCAAGTTCGGACTGCAGTGGATGGGGTAGACGCACTGACTGTGTTGAACAGCGACACTTTCGACGCGGTAGTTTCCGATGTTGAAATGCCCAATCTCAACGGATTCGACTTTACTGCGGCAGTGCGATCCGATGAGACGTTGGCTGATTTGCCTGTCATTCTGGTAACGAGCCTCGAATCACTAGAAGACAAGGCTCGCGGTTTGGAGGTAGGTGCAAACGCCTACCTCGTGAAAAACGGATTCGACCAATTCCGACTACTTGAGACCATCCGAAACCTGATCTAGGGAGGGCCCTGTGCCTCAACCGATCAGGATCCTTGTTGTCGATTCGTCGGCTGTAAGACGTCGACACATGCGGGCAATTATGGCTGGCTCAGATGATCTGGTGGTTGTCGGCGAAGCCGGGTCAACAACACGCGCGATCGAACTCGCGCGAACCTTGCTGCCAACGATCGTCACGGTCGGAAACTCGGCCGAGTTGGATGCATTTTCGCTAACCGCAAGCATCATGTCTTCGGCTGCAGTGCCGGTCATCATCATTTCGCCACCACAGCACGCGAGAGAAGGTGCTATTAGGGCGGTGAAGGTCGGCGCAGTGGCCTTTGTTGAGATGCCCGAGACAGACGGATCCGCGCAGCGCAAGGCGGTGGCAGAAGTTACATATCTCATTCGCACAATGGCCGAAGTAAAGGTGGTGACACGGCATTCACGAGGGCAAAAACCCAAAACAGGATCAAATGCGAAAATCACCGAGCTACCGAGGGCACTACGAGCAGACACCGACATCGATGTCATCGCAATTGGTGCATCAACGGGCGGGCCGCAGGCGCTTCATGCCGTCTTGTCCAAGCTGCCGGCGCTACTTCCTGTTCCGGTACTAATCGTCCAGCACCTATCGAGCGGATTTGAAAACGCGCTCGTTGATTACTTTCGTGACGCCGGGCCGCTCGCCGTGCGAATGGCCGAAGACGGAGAACCGATGTCGAGGGGGGTCGTATATATCGCACCCGACAACCACCACATGGGAGTCGACCGCGCTGGACGAATTGTTTTGAGCGATGCTCCGCCCGAGAATGGGCTGCGGCCAGCAGTGGGATTTCTGTTTAGGTCAGTGCGAAACGCATTTCAAGAACGTGCGCTCGGAGTATTGCTGACCGGCATGGGACGCGACGGCGCTGAGGAGCTTGCCCGACTTCGCGAGGCTGGTGCAGTAACGATCGCGCAAGATGAAGCGACATCTGTCGTGTTTGGTATGCCTCGAGAAGCCATTGCTTTGGGTGGAGCCAAGTACATTTTGGGAATTGATGAGATCGCTCCCGCCATCACCGAGTTGACGCGAAATAGGGAAAAGAGACATTCTCGGGCGTGGCTATGATCGAGAATTCCTCAACGCCCGAGAAGCTGCACATCCTCGTTGCCGAGGACAGCCCCACTCAAGCAGCTTGGCTGGCCCACACTCTGACCAAACACCATTATCGAGTAACTCTTGCTGGTGATGGCCAAGAAGCTATCGATGCCATTCGCAGGGAACCACCTGACCTCGTAATCAGCGACATCGTCATGCCTCACGTCGATGGGTACGAACTATGTCGACAAATAAAGGACGACTCCACGACCGCCCATGTACTGGTCATGCTTGCAACTTCATTGAAAGATCCCGGTGATGTGATCAAGGGATTGGCAGCTGGAGCAGACAACTTCCTCAACAAACCGTTTGACGAGGATGCCGTGATTTCCCGGGTCCGGCACATGATCGCGTGGTCCCAAATTGATTCGATCGTTCCTCGAACTGATGCTGTGGTCGTCGACTACCACAAAGAGTGGTACGAGATCGCCAATGATCCGCGGCGCAGTATTCACTTTCTTGTTTCCGCCATGCGTGAAGCAGACAAACGCAACCAAATGCTTGAGCAGGCCACGCGGGCTGCCGAAGAAGCAGTCGCACGAATATCGGAGTTGGAGGTGGGACTGCGTGACTTAATCGAGCAAGGTGCGGAACCCATTTGCATCGTCGCACTCGACGGAAGCACTCGATATACGAATCGCGCGGCTGTGGAACTATTTGGGCGACCAGCTGAGGAATTGTCAGTGCAGCAATTTCCCTTCGATGTTGGCCAGACACTAAGCGAAGTCAGGGTTTCGCGCCCGGACGGGACCACGCGGTCGTGTGAGATGCGGGTGAGCACAACGAACTGGTACGGCGAGGAGTCATTACTTGCCTCTTTCTGGGATGTGACCGCGGACGTCTTGGTACGCGACGAACTGAAGTCTCAGTCGACTACGGACGAACTCACCGGTTTGTTGAACAGGCGGGGATTCTTTGCGCAAGCAGAGAAGGAGTTGCGAGCGGTTCAAGATCCTGAAGCACAATCGCGTGGTCTGGCATTGCTTTTTATAGATATTGATCAGATGAAGGAAATCAACGACATCCACGGACATGATGCTGGCGATGAGGCACTGCGCGTTGTTGCATCAGTCTTGAAAGCGTCATGTCGACACGCTGATGTCATCGCGCGATTGGGCGGTGACGAGTTTGTCGCCCTTCTTGTTGACTGCGACTTACATGATGAGACCGAAGTCAAGCGACGGATTGAGAACAACCTCCAGCGGCAACGACAATTGCCGGAATCTGAGCTCGAGCTCTCGGTGAGTGTGGGAGGTGCCGAAATCGCACCAGGGCACGTTGATTCACTGGACACCTTGATGCGGCAGGCCGACGAGCGCATGTACCAAGCCAAATCAAATAGGGGACGCAGAACAACCTAGGGTCGCTAAGGTGAAGCGATGACATCTGAGTCTGGCCAAACTTCGCAAGGAATTTATTGGGAGCGCCGCGGCTCTGGACCGTATCTGACCCTAGTAATCGGATTTGGCCAAGACAGCTCGGCGTGGCAATTTGTCGCCACCGAACTCGAGAACGACTTCACTCTGATCCTGATCGACAATCGCGGAGCCGGACGCAGTCCGAACCTTGAGGAGTCCTTCTCGCTTGACGATCTCGCCGACGATGTCATCGGCGTACTTACTGAACTAGGAATTCCATCAACGGCCATGGCCGGGCAATCAATGGGGGGTGCCATCGCGCAACTTGTTGCGTTGCGGCGTCCCGACCTTGTCAGTCATTTGATTTTGCTGAATTCATTCGCCCAGATTGGGACGGCTCCACGGCTGGCATTCGAAGCCGTGTATCAGCTGCTGATCCATAACACCGCATTGGATGATGTCGTAGCGAATCTCAACCCGTGGATCTACTCCGGTAAATACCTGGTAGCGCCTGGCCGACTTGAGCAACTCGCTCACGACGCGGCCAACAATCCCTACCCACAACCCGTCCACAGTTACCGAGCGCAACTTGATGCGCTGACCGAATTCAATTCGCTTGGACGGCTTCGTCAAATTGGTCAACCGACGCTAGTAATCGGTGGCAACGAAGACCTCGTCGCACCAGCAGCATCAGTCAACGCCCTCCACGCCGGCATAGCGGACTCAACCCTCAAGATCGTCGATTCAG
>JAHEXM010000183.1 GCA_023252115.1 Micrococcales bacterium
AGCCCGATGTTCTGTGCCTAGACGAAACTGCGGCTTTGGGCCTGGCGGACTCGTTAACGGGTGCGGCGCTAAAGGTCACGTCAGTTGAAGAAAAGCCTGCTGTCCGTCGACCCGCGGCACCGTTCATGACGTCCACGCTGCAACAAGAAACGTCACGCAAGTTGCGTTGGGGGGCGCAGCGAGCGATGCGGGTTGCGCAGGGTTTGTACGAGCGCGGCTTCATTACTTATATGCGTACCGACTCAACGACGCTGTCGGAGTCGGCGCTTAATGCTGCGCGCGCTCAAGCCGGCGAGCTCTACGGTTCGGACCACGTTGCGCCGTCGCCGCGAACCTACGAACGCAAGGTCAAGAACGCGCAAGAAGCACACGAAGCAATTCGTCCCTCGGGCGATGTGTTCCGCACACCAGCCGATGTTGCAGGCGAACTTGTTGGCGATGAGTTCGCGCTGTATGACTTGATCTGGAAGCGCACGATTGCTTCGCAGATGGCCGATGCGAAGGTGTCGACAACGACGATCAAGCTAGGTTGCCAAACGAATGACGGCCGCGACGTTGTGTTCTCGGCAAGTGGAACTGTTGTCACGTTCCCCGGTTTTCTCGCTGCCTACGAAGAAGGCAACGATGATGAGCCGAACAAAGAGGGCGACGAAAAACGCGAGAATCGACTGCCGAAATTGGCCGAGGGTGACGTTGTTGACTTGCGAACGCTTGAAGCCGAGGGTCACGCCACTAAGCCTCCCGCTCGGTACACCGAAGCCTCATTGGTTAAGCAACTCGAAGAGCGCGGCATTGGTCGTCCAAGTACGTATGCGGCAATTCTTGGCACCTTGGTTGATCGCGGCTATGTCATCAAACGCGGTTCAGCGCTGTCGCCGACTTGGTTGGCGTTCGCCGTTATTCGTTTGCTCGAGGAACACTTCGCGGAACTTGTTGATTACGACTTCACTGCGACGATGGAGGAAATCCTCGACACGGTTGCAGCCGGTGATGTGGCGCGGGTGGAAGTGCTCAACCGCTTCTATTTCGGTGGCCGCGACTTGGCGGGTGCGGATTTCCCTGGCTTGTCAATCCTGGTCAACGGACTTGGTGACATTGACGCGCGCGAGATCTCGTCGTTTCCGGTCGGCGACTCAGGAATCATTTTGCGAGTTGGTCGTTATGGGCCGTATCTAGATGAAAATGGCGAGCGGGCAAATGTTCCCGAGGACATGGCTCCCGATGAGCTGACTGAAGAAAAGGCTCGCGAGTTGATGGCGATGCCGTCAGCCGATCGAACTCTTGGAACTGACCCGGTCACGGGGCACGAGATTTTGGCTAAGACTGGTCGTTACGGCCCATACGTCACCGAGGTTTTGCCCGAGGAAACACCGGCGCCAGAACCTGAGCCAACGCCTGAACCCGTGGTCGAGGAGGCGACAGCCGAGCCCGATGCTGCTGGCAAAAAGCCTGCCGCGAAAAAGGCGGCGGCAAAGAAGCCGCGAAAGAAAGCAGCACCAAAGAAGCCGAAGCCGCGGACCGCGAGCTTGTTTAAGGACATGGCGCTTGACACCGTCACGCTCGATGACGCGCTGAAGCTGCTGTCGTTGCCGCGCGAAGTTGGCAAGCACCCGGAGGATGGCGAACCAATCCTGGCCCGTAACGGTCGGTTCGGCCCGTATCTGACGTGGGGCAAAGAGACGCGATCGATTGTTGACGAACCAACGCTTTTCACGATCACGCTCGACGAAGCGTTGGCGATCTTGGCCCAGCCGAAGCAGCGGCGAGGACGCGGACAAGCCGCGCCTGGCAAAGAAGTTGGTACCGACCCGGTTACTCAGAAGTCGATCGAACTCAAAGAAGGCCGATTCGGTCCATATGTAACTGACGGGGAATACAACGCATCCCTGCGACGCGCTGACAACCCCGAGACCCTCACGCTGGAACGCGCCGCCGAATTGCTCGCCGAGAAGCGGGCTGCTGGTCCACCGGCCAAGAAGAAGACTCGCGCCAAAGCGAAGGCTAAGTAGCTCCACTGCAGGTCCGTCATTTCGCGCTTTCCGCGCCGGCCGGCGAAACACGCCGGGGAATTTGAACCGCGCGGCGAGCAAAGCGGGGCGGGAGGCGAGCAAAGCGTAAGGGTGAAACGGCGGCGTGAGATCGTAGGCGAATGAACGTCGCCCCAGATCCCGGCAAGCGCGCTAACTCTGGCGTTTTTGTCGTTTTTGAAGGTGGCGAAGGTGCGGGAAAATCAACTCAAGCGCACCTGCTCGTTGACCACCTCTCAATGGGTGGCCGGGAAGTCATCAATACTCGCGAACCCGGTGGAACGCCAACAGCCGAAGCGATCCGATCGATCTTGCTTGACCGGGCGCACGCCGGACTCGATGCACGGTCAGAAGCTTTGCTCTTTGCAGCTGCCCGGGCGGCGCACGTTAAAGACTTGATTCGACCGGCGCTCGATCGCGGTGCTGTTGTGGTGTGCGATCGGTTCATCGACTCCTCGTTGGCCTACCAAGGAGTTGCTCGTGGACTCGGGGTCAAGGTGATCTCGGAACTCAGCGCCTGGGCAACCGATGGACTAGTGCCTGACATGACCGTCTTGCTCGATGTTCCAGAGGAACTTGGTTTGGCGCGTGCGAAACGTGAGTCAATAGTCGACCGGATTGAAGGTGAGTCGGCGCAGTTCCACAGCGAAGTACGCAAAGCCTTTCTCGATTTGGCCGCAGCGGATCCTCAGCGTTATCTGGTGTTGGAAGCAGGTCAGCCGGTTGCCCAGACCGCACGCGAAATTGCAATGGTCGTTGACCGGCTCGTCAGCCGCGCCGAGGTGACGCCATGACCGTCTGGGATTCCCTCGTTGGCCAAGAGGCGATCGTTGACTTGCTCGAGGCCGCTGCGCGAGACGCGCATCTTGTTCCACCGGGCAATGCGATGACGCATGCCTGGTTGATGACCGGTCCACCGGGCAGCGGTCGTTCGACTGCAGCCCAAGCTTTTGCTAGCGCGCTGGTATGTCCGCAGGCCGGATGCGGTAACTGCGATGCCTGCAGAGACGTGGCAAACGGGACCCACTCAGATGTCGAGATCGTTCGCCCCGACGGCATTTCCTACAAAACAGCAGACGCCCGAGCCCTAGTCTCGCGCGCTTCGATGTCGCCGACTCGTTCCCAATGGCATGTCATGGTGATTGAGGATGCGGATCGACTAACCGAGACCGCAAACAATGTGCTGCTTAAGGCGATTGAGGAACCGCCGCCGCGCGCGGTTTGGCTCTTGTGCGCTCCGAGTATCGAAGATGTGTTGCCCACGATTCGTTCGCGTTGCCGTCACATCATGTTGCGCACACCGAGTCCGACTGAGGTAGCGCACTACTTGACTCAACATGAAGGCATCGACGGAGCAACTGCTTTGTTTGCGGCGCGGGCATCACAGGGCCATGTTGGACGTGCTCGCGCGTTGGCTACCGACGATGGCGTGCGTCAGCGCCGGCAGGAAATTCTTTCGGTCCCGTCTCGTTTGTCGGACTTGGGAACCTGTTTGACTGCAGCAGCCGAAGTGGTGGAGGCGGCGCGTGATGACGCGGCAGCAGTAACGGAACCCCTGGACGAGAAAGAACGCCAGGACCTGCTCGCTGCATGGGGCGAGGGCGCCGAGGGCAAGGGCCTATCCGGTGGTGCTCGTGGCGTCAAAGGTGCATTGAAGGATCTTGAAGATCGGCAATCGTCGCGACGGACGCGTGTACAGCGCGATCAACTTGATCGTGCGTTGGTTGATTTGGCTGCGTATTACCGCGATGTGCTTGCTGTTCAGTTTGGCAACGCGACCGGTGAGGGACCGCCGGTTGATTTGATCAATGCCGAGATTCATGCAGACATCGAACGGACTGCTGCTGTAGGTGGACCCAGCGCCACCATGCGTCGAATCAATGCGATCGAACGCGCACGCTTGGCATTGGCGGCCAACGTAGCTCCGCAATTGGCGATTGAGGCGATGACTATCGATCTGCGCAACCCGAGCCTGCGCTCGAGTATTGCGCGGTAACGAACAATGCGGAGCAGTCGATTCGTAGCTTTTGCGGCTGCTGCTTTATTTCTTATGGCTGGATGTGGCGGCAATGCCAGCCCCGCACCGAGCACCTCGGGACCTGCCACCCAAGACCCGCGACTGGACCAGTTCTACAACCAAACCGTTACTTGGACTGATTGCGGCAATGGGTTCCAATGCACCGCTGTCAAAGTTCCGCTCAGCTATGACGATCCGGGCGGCGACACGCTCTCACTCAAAGTGAATCGGCTACCCGCTGCCGACCCGCCCGGTCGAATTGGTTCGCTGCTCGTTGAGCCGGGTGGACCAGGTGCGTCGGGTGTTGAGTATGTGACTGCGTCGAAAGACGCATTCAGTCAAGACTTACGAAATGTGTATGACCTCGTTGGATTTGATCCGCGCGGTGTAGGCGCAAGTGATCCCATTCATTGTCTTGATGCATCGCAAGCAGATCGGTTCCTTGCAGTTGAAGGGACGCCTTTCAATGCGTCACAAACGGCAGACGTAGTCAATGTTTCGACTGACTTCGGCAAAGGCTGCCAGCAGAAATCACCCAAGCTTGTTTTCAACGTTGGAACAGTGCCCGCCGCAAAGGACCTAGACATTTTGCGCTCGGTGGTAAAAGACCAGAAGTTGAATTTGCTGGCTAAGTCCTATGGAACATTTATGGGCCTTACCTATGTGGGTCTATTCCCGGCAAAGGTTGGTCGGTTCGCACTCGATGGCGTTATCGACCCGACGTTGACAAATGAAC
>JAHEXM010000184.1 GCA_023252115.1 Micrococcales bacterium
GCCAACGCGGCTCTTCGCCGCCAAGACGTTTGATACCAGACTGGAGCAGGCATGGCCTTTCAGCGCAACGTGGTTCGCAAGGGTGGCGCAGGTTACGAACACAATCGCAGGTTCACCGCATTCTCCGATCGTGTTCCCAGCAAGTACCCAGAGGCGATCGTGACTTGCCGCGACGAAAATGATGTCGTCGCTGCAGTGAAGATTGCCAATGATGAGGGTCTGCAAATCTCGGTCCGCTCTGGAGGCCACCACTGGAACGCCAACCATCTGCGCGATGGCGTGGTCCTCATTGACATGCACAATATGTCTGACTACGGGGTAGATGTCGAAGCCAATACTGCTTGGGCGCAGCCAGGACTGCGCGGTTCAGACCTCAACAAAGCGTTGCTTGAGGTTGATCGTTTCTTTCCTACCGGCCATTGCACAGACGTGTGCATTGGCGGGTACCTCTTGCAGGGCGGCGTCGGCTGGGATAACCACCGTTATGGGCCAGCTTGTGGCTCGGTATTCGCGGTCGATGTCGTTACTGCCGATGGGCAACTCGTGCATGCCACCGACGACAACGAATATGCCGACCTGTTATGGGCAGCGCGAGGTGCCGGGGCAGGCTTCTTTGGTGTCGTCACGAAGTACTACATCAATTTGTATCCGCGACGCCTTGCGATCAACAGCTTGTATCTGTTCCCGTCCGATTGCCAAGTCGATGTCTACCGGTTTGCTCAACAGGTGGGCCCGGACACTCCCACCGAAATCAACATGCTGACTTTTTGGAATACCGAGCTCGACAAGAATGGCCCCGTCGTGGCAATGAATGCGATGGCTCATACCGACACTGAAGAGCAAGCCGCGGAGTTGCTGAAAATCTATGACGACAACCCGGTGCTTGACAAAGCACTTGTCGTCAAACGAAATGAACTTACGTCGCTGTCCGAAACGAGTTCCACTGGTGTCGATGTTCACTATATGGAGCAACACCGGTATGCCGGCGACTGTATTTGGACGAATGCCTCACTGGATGACACCGGCCCCATATTCCAAGAAATCGGAAAGACGATGACCGGGCAGTCCCACATTATGTACACGAATTTTGGCTCCAACACTCCGGCGGAACGGGTGCCCATGGCGTTCTCAGGTGACGACCTCCAGTACTACGGCATATACGCGGTGTGGGAGGACCCAGCACAAGACGAGGATCGGCGTGCGTGGCTCTTGAGCCACATGAAGAAACTCGAACCGTTCTCGACCGGGATTGCACTGGCTGATGAAAACCTTGAAAATCGGTGGACGAAATTCATGAGTGACGAGAACTTTGCACGGTTGGACGAGCTCCGTGCAAAGTACGACCCGAACGGGCGCTTCGTCCAATGGCTCGGCCGACCGGGAACTTAGGCGAACCGGCTATTCGTTTCGCTCAAGATGTTCGGCGTAGATGGCGGGCAGGAATTCGGCAAGGTGGTTCATCTCTGACGAGCAGTGAATCACCATCTCGCGGGCGCGGTTAACGTCCATGTGACTCAATGCCTCGACCAGGCCGGAAGCCTCATCGGGCAGTGTTGCATCTCCACGCGCTTTCACGTGCGGGCCACCCATCCAGAACCGCGAGCGCATCTCGGATCCACCGGGAACCGGTCGTACGTAGTGCATCAGATAGCCCCAGTCCAAGGGAAGCCCGGACATTCCCACGATTCCGACAATCGCAGTTGCGCCCTGTTCGCTGAGCCTGTTGACATCGAGCCCAAGCAATTCCGGGTCTCGAAACTGAATGACTAACTGGCCAGCCGATTCTCCTACGTACTCGTCGACGTAGGAGTCCAAGCCGATATAGCGATCGCGGTACGGAGTTGATTCGTCGTAGTCGCTCGGCACCAATGCGGAGTAGAGATGAGCTCGGGGGTACCACAATTTGTAACGTTCAGTCTGCGTCCCGTGCCACCAAAACCACCAGTCCCACATGATCGGTTCGACTCGTGGCATGTGGGTATGAACCGCGATATGCATCGAGCCGTCTTCGAGCAGGCTGTAGCCATTTTCTAGATCTTGGTACCCGTCATCGAGCAACGTGCCCGCCTTGTCGAAAGGCAAGCACAATTCAGTTGCAACTGGGCTTACGTTTAGGGCATCCACGATGTGATCAGGAAGCGGTTTCATGTTCGGGTTCCAGTACTTCGCGAACCATTCGCCATCAAGGTCGCCGTCTCGCATACCCAAATAAGTTTTGCGATTCGGGTCGGGAACTTCGGTCATTCGCTTGCCTCCGGTGTTTGCAACGGGCTAGTGGTTGTCTTTCTTGTCGGGCAATATGCCTTCAACGTCACCTTGTACGCTCGTAAGCGTCTTTTCCAATCCAACTGCTCCACGCCCGCGCAAGAAGAAGGCAAAACCAATCGCACAGAACACACCGATTGTGGGACCAACGACATACGCCCACAGGTCGGTGTAGTCGTTGGCGAAGATTGCAGGCACGATCGCGCGAGTGGGGTTCATTGCGACGCCCTCGTACTGCGCAAACATGAGGATGACGACAGAAAAGTATCCCGATAATGCGAATGCTGACATCTGCCCGACATTCATGGCGCCATTGACAACCGACAGCAAGATGGTGATCAGGCCAAATGTGAGTACCGCTTCCCAAAACATGACGCCGACGGCGGTCACATTGCTGCTGGGCGCTGCCACAGCGATGGTCCATGCGCCGCCGATGACGAAATGCGTCACAAGAAGCGCGATCGTGGCACCAACGAGTTGCGCGATCCAGTAGCCAGCCACGCGCCGCCATGGCAACGCCCCGCGCAATGCGTAGGCCAGTGTCACCATCGGATTGAAGTGCGCTCCCGAGATCTTGCCGAATGCAAATACGAGACCCATGAGTAGCAAGCCAATGGCTGCCGCAACCATTCCAGTCGAAATCGTTCCGGGATCCTTGTCGCCGATCATGCCGGACCCATAGACGATGAGCATCAGAAAGAACATTCCACAGGCTTCCGCGGCCCAGCGCCTGGACGCGAAGTAGAACTTCGGGTTGGCGAACTCGCGCAGATCTGCTTCTGTCAGTGGCTCCAGTGAGACTTTTTCGCGATCTGCATCCGGCTCTTTCACGGCAGTAGCCATGTGGACTTGGACCTCCTTATGGTCGCTGAGCCATGATTCTGCCGATTCGCGCAACAATCCGCGTTAGCCATTCCGCACACGTTTGCGAAATCTGCATCAAGAGCGCAGCGTCGCTAGCGTGAACAGAACGAACGCATTGAAGAGGAACGTGATACCGATGACTCGGAATCAACGACAAGACGCCGGTATAGGCATGCTCCAGGGAAGTGCCGCCGACTTTGTTGAAGAAGGTCGACGGGCGCGACAACGGCGGCCACGACGTTCATTCAGCAATTGGGAAGTGCCGCAAAATCGAGCGGATCCGATTGAGGTCCTGAGTCGACAGGGTGAGCACCGCGTCCAGGATTTGCTGCCGATTCGTTACGGGCGGATGGCCGAGTCGGCTTTTGCGTTTTATCGCGGTGCCGCCGCAATTATGGCTGCCGATGTTGGCGAGGACGTCTCCACCAAAATTACGGTCCAACTGTGTGGTGATGCCCACGTGTCAAATTTCGGCATCTTCTCGGCCCCAAACCGATCATTGGTATTCGACTGCAACGATTTCGACGAGACCCTGCCCGGTCCCTGGGAGTGGGACTTGATGCGTCTTGTGGCCAGTATCGCTGTAGCCGGCCGATCGCTTGGTCTTTCAGAAGCGAAGCGTCATGCTGTTTTGACGTCCACGGTACTTCGTTACCGTCAGGCGGTTTTGGATTTTTCGCGCATGTCAAGCCTGTCTGTTTGGTACGCGCACATGGACGCTGGCAACGCGTTGAAGCAGTGGGCGGCAAAGAAAGGAAAACGCAAAGCGCAATTGGCAACGACCATCACCCGCAAAGCCAGTACCAAGGATAGTTTGCGAGCATTCTCAAAGATGGCCGAAATGGCCGATGGCACCGCACGGTTTCGTAGTGCGCCGCCGTTACTTGTGCCCGCGAGCGAACTCATGACGTCATTTTCACCGGAGCAAATCAATGAAGGCTTGCAAGAGGCTTTTCGTCGATATCGGCGCACGCTGGCAACCGATCGCCGACACCTGCTCGATTCGTATCGGGTTACAGATGCCGCTCGCCGAGTAGTTGGAGTGGGCAGCGTCGGGACCGTTGCGTGGATCGCCCTACTTATCGGGCCAGGCAGCGAGGACCCGCTCATTCTTCAGATCAAGGAGGCAACAGCGTCTGTCCTTGAGCCGTATGCCAAAAAGAGCACATTTAGTTCCGAAGGTCGTCGCGTTGTCGAAGGTCAACGCCTGATGCAAGCACAAAGCGATGTACTGCTCGGTTGGGAGCAGATGGATGGTCCGTGGGGAGGTGTGCGCGACTTCTACGTTCGGCAATTGTGGGACGGAAAGTACTCCGCGGATATCGACGCTATGTCAGCTGCAGACCTTAAGGAATACGCTGGCTTCTGTGCATGGACGCTGGCGCGTGCACATTGCAGGTCCGGAAATCGATTCACGTTGGCAGGCTACGTCGGCAGTGGCACAGTGCTTGACAGTGCTCTTGCGGTATTTGCTGAAAGGTACGCAGACCAAAATGAGCAAGACTTCAAGAAGTTGGCCTCAGCAATTGCTGCCGGAAACTTGCCAAGTCGCGTGGTGTGACTGGTTAACCGCAGGTCGTGTTCGTCGGGTCCTGCATTTTGAGTGCTAATCAACGTTGACTATGAGCGCGTTGTCT
>JAHEXM010000185.1 GCA_023252115.1 Micrococcales bacterium
GCGATGATCCGCGAGGATTCGACGGTGCAGTAGGACGGATCATGAGCGAACCGCTTGATCACGACCGCCCGCTGTGGCAGATGCACTTGTTTCCGACTATTGGCGAACCGGGACATTGGGGCCTCGTGTGGATCATTCACCACACAATCGCCGATGGCCAAGGGGTCAGTGTGCTGGTTGGGTATTTCCTCGACCTGGCCCCAGAAGGTGCACCCACGATGACTGAAGCGGCGTTGGACTTTGCGCATCAGAAGCTCGACAAAAAGGAAGCTGAGGCCAATGACTCGTCGGGCCTTGTCGACAACGTAGTCGGCCAACTGTCCTCGTCATTTGACCAACTGAAGAGCACCGCGATGCGAACGCCCGCGACAATCAAGACCTTCAGCGATCTGCGACCGAAGTTGCCGAGCCAGTTCACTGGTGTGGCATCTGATGGACGGTCGAACGTATGCGTGAGCGCTCCGTTGTCAGATGCCAAACGGACTGGCAAGGCCGTCGGCAGCACAGTGAATGACGTGGTGATGGCGGCGGTGGCGTCGAGCTTCACCGAGTTGTTGCGTGCAGATGGCGGTGAAGTTGAAGGGCGTCAGATCCGATGCCTGATGCCGGTGTCAATGCGCGATCCTCGAAACGAGGACATTAATAACCAAGTTGTTGTCGCGCCGGTGGTGTTGCCGCTGGGTATAGATGACCCAGTCGAACGGCTCAAAGTGATTCACCAGGCCACCAACCAAACCAAGACGAGCTTGCAACCACTCATCACCGATCAAGTTGCCGGCCTCGCATCGCGTTGGTTGCCTAACGCGCTTCAGGCAGCGGGATCGGCCGCCTTTGGTGCCGTGGCGGATTTGTTCTGCGACACGTTGTTGACGAACGTGCCCGGCCCACAGTTCCCGTTGTATTTCATGGGCCGACACATAGTGGCGAGCTTTGCAATCATGCCGGTGGTCACGCCGCTGTTGTTCCTGGTCGCTATCACTTCGTACGACGGCGCAATGAACATCTCGGTGACAAGTGACGACGAACACTGGGACGACGCCATTGCACTCGCCGAGGGGATTCGCGACTCACTCAACGAGATGGCAATGTTTCTCGCTACATAGAGATGCCGCCATCAACAGGCAAGACCACGCCCGTGATGTAACCAGCTTCCTCGCTTGCTAAGAAACCAATGGCGGCGGCCATTTCGGACGGTTCGGCGAAACGACCCATCGGGATCTGGGCAGATAGCTCTGCCATCTTTTCTTCCGGTATTGAGGCAACCATTCGGGTGGCAGCGTTGGGCGAGATCGCATTGACAGTTACGCCAAATCGCGCGAGCTCTTTCGCCGCGGTCTTGGTGAATCCGATGATGCCGGCTTTCGCTGTTGCGTAGTTTGCCTGACCGGTGTTGCCACGCAGGCCGGTGTAAGAGGTCACGTTGATGACGCGGCCGAAGTTTTGCGCCCGGAAATGTGGAACAGCTGCGCGGGTGAATCGAAAGGTTCCGCCAGCGTGAACGTTGAGTACTGCTTCCCAGTCCTCGTCGGTCATCTTCCACAGAACTGTGTCACGCAGGATTCCGGCATTGTTGACGACAATGTCCACGCGACCGGTTTCGGTTGCCGCGGCTTCGACCACAGCGTTGACGTCTTCAGTGTTCCCGACGTCGGCACGCATTCCACGGGCACCGATGTCGGCGGCCGCCTTCTCAACTTCATCGCCGTCGAAGTCGACGAGATAAGTGTTGGCGCCAGCTTCTTGAAAGAAGCGGCCCAGTTCTAGTCCGATACCGCGCGCTGCGCCGGTAACGATTACGGTCTTGCCGGTGAAGTCGTACTTCAAATTCGACATTTAGAGCCCCATGTCCCTACCGATGAGTTCTTTCATGATTTCGTTCGCTCCAGCCCAAATCTTTGTTACCCGAGCGTCACTCCAAGCTCGAGCCACTCGGTACTCGTTCATGTATCCGTAGCCACCGAAGATCTGCACACAGTCGTCAATTACTTCGTTTTGCACCTGAGATGTCCACCACTTAGCTTTCGCGGCGTCAATCGCAGTCAGTTCGTTTTCAACCTTGGCCGCAATGCACTGATCCACGAACGCTTGAGTCACATCAAGTTTCGTTTGCATTTCGGCCAGCTTGAACTTGTTGTGTTGCAGCGATCCGATTGACTGTCCGAAAGCTTTGCGCTCTTTGGAGTACTCGACGGTCTCGTGAAAAATCTCGGTCGCATGGGCCAAGTTGGTGATTGAGCAGCCAATGCGCTCCTGCGGTAGCCGCTCCATCATGTAGATGAATCCCTGATCCACTTCACCGATGAGGTTCTCGCCCGGAACACGAACGTCGGTGAAAAACAGTTCGGCCGTATCGGAGTCATGCTGACCGACCTTGTCTAGCTTGCGTCCGCGTTCGTAGCCAGCCATCCCGGTCTCAACTGCAAACAGCGAAATGCCACGGGCTTTCTTTTCCGGACTTGTCCGCGCGGCAACGATGATCAGGTCGGCGTTGTAGCCGTTGGTGATGAAGGTCTTCGATCCGTTGAGAATCCAATCGTCGCCATCTTTGACGGCAGTTGTCTTGAGAGCCGCGAGGTCGGAGCCGCCCGAGGGTTCAGTCATGGCAATTCCGGTGACAATTTCGCCACTACAAAAGCCCGGGAGCCAGCGCTGTTTCTGTTCGTCAGTGCACAAATCGGCGAGATAGGGGGCCACGATGTCGAAGTGGATACCCATGCAAGACGGAAGCGCCATGTCGACCTTGGCTAGTTCCTCAGTTGCAATGGCGTTGAAGCGGTAGTCACCAGCAAAACTGCCGCCAAATTCGTCCGGAATCTCCAGACCGAGAATTCCCTGTTTCCCAGCTTCGCGCCAGACCTCACGGTCGATGACTCGCTCTTCGTTGTATCGCTCGAGGTTGGGCGTTACGGCTCGCTGCACGAAAGTGGCAACTGCGGCGCCAAATTCCTCATGGTCGGGGCCGTACAGTGTGCGCTTCATGTCTTCCTCCGTGGGTGCTGTCAGGCTCCATTTCAGTATGAACGAGCGTTAACAGCGTTCATCACGTGGCCCCTTTCCTCGTGGCTCCCAGACGAACGGCGTTTGGCCAGTTACCCTGGCGTGTTGCACGCTTCCCCGCGGCACGATGAACGCTGGTACGGCTAAGTGAGGAGGGAGGCGAAGTGAGCGGTAGCGGAACTGATCCGTTCGTGCATCTGCATGTTCACACCGAGTATTCGATGCTCGACGGCGCCGCCCGCCTCGACGATCTTTTTGCCGAAGCTGCACGCCTCGAGATGCCAGCCATAGCCATCACCGACCACGGCAATGTTTTCGGCGCTTACGATTTTTGGAAACGAGGGCGCCAGGCTGGCGTCAAAGCGATTCTTGGCATGGAGGGTTATTACGCCCCGCAAGGTCGCTTCGAGAAATCACGTTTCGACTTTGGCGGTGGCTTTAACGAAGGCACCAACGAGTCCGGTGAGACCGGCGCGAACTTCGGTCGCGAGGCGTACAACCACATGACGGTGCTTGCCGAAACTACCGCCGGAATGCACAACCTGTTCCGCCTATCGAGCTTGGCAAGCCTTGAGGGCTTCTACGTCAAGCCGCGGTTTGACCGCGAACTGTTGCAGACGTATGGCAAGGGGATCATCGCCACGACCGGCTGTCCGTCGGGAGAAGTCAATCGATGGTTGTTGGCAGGCAACTATCAGAAGGCCATCGCCACTGCGGCTGATTTTCGCGACATCCTGGGCGAAGGCAATTTCTATTGCGAACTAATGGATCACGGTATTCCCATCGAGAAGGCCTATAGAACCGATTTGCTCAAGATTGCCAAAGAGCTCAACCTTCCACTCGTGGCAACCAACGACTTGCACTACGTGAAAAAAGAAGACGCGGCCGCGCACGATGTCTTGTTGTGTATCGGAACTCGAACCACGATGGACGATCCAAAACGCTTCAAGTTCAACGGTGACAGTTTCTATCTGAAGTCGGCACAAGAGATGCGGACCTTGTGGCGTGAGCTGCCGGAGGCGTGTGACAACACCTTGCTCATTGCCGAACGGTGCAACGTTGAGTTCAACGAGGGCGCCGACTTAATGCCGCACTTTGAAGTGCCCGCCGGCGAGAGCGAGCACAGCTGGCTCGTCAAAGAGGTCGAACGCGGCCTCGCGATGCGATTCCCTTCCGGTGTTCCTGACACGCATCGCCAACAGGCTGCATATGAAGTCGAAGTCATCTGCAACATGGGATTCCCCGGCTACTTCTTAGTCACTGCAGACCTCGTCAAATACGCCAAAGAGCAGGGGATTCGCGTCGGTCCAGGTCGCGGATCCGCAGCCGGTGCCATCGTGGCGTGGGCATTGGGCATCACTGAACTCGATCCGATCAAACATGGTTTGTTGTTTGAGCGATTCTTGAATCCCGAACGCGTCTCCATGCCTGATATCGACATGGACTTCGACGAACGTCGCCGCGGGGACATGATCCGATATGCCACTGAAAAATACGGCGAAGACCATGTTGCCCAGATCGTGACCTACGGATCGATCAAGGCGAAGGCCGCAATCAAGGATTCGTCGCGAGCGCTCGGACTGCCGTACGCGACCGGTGACCGCATCACCAAAGCGATGCCGCCTTCGGTCATGGGTAAAGACATCTCATTGGTGGGGATATTTGACGAGAGCGATTCGCGCTATGGCGAGGCAGGCTAATTCCGGTCGTTATACGCCGAGGACCCCGATGTGCGACGCG
>JAHEXM010000186.1 GCA_023252115.1 Micrococcales bacterium
GCCGAACGAACACCAGGAATCGGTGTCGGAGTCGGAGTCACAGTTGGGGTTGGCGTCGGCGTCGGGCTAGCCGTTGGGGTCGGTGTGGGAGTCGGCGTTGGTGTGGGAGTTGGGGTAGCCGTTGGTGTTGGTGTTGGTGTTGGTGTTGGTGTGACCGTTGGAGTTGGCGTTGGAGTGGGCGTTGGTGCGGGGGCCGCTCCGCAGCCTGCGGGACTGACGTCGGGATCAATGGTGATTTTTAGAGTGCCGTCCGTGGGTAGATTGACGATCGGGTTGCGGTTCGGGTCGTCGTTGAAAGTATCGCCGTAGGGAAAGCCGTAAGCATCGGTGATCGGCCAAAGTGCTGCTGCCCACACGTTGTAGTTCGGTGCAGCGGGTTGCGCCTTTTCGAACGGCCCGGGCGCGCTGCTGACGTTGAAGTTGCCACTGTCGTTGCCGTAGCTCGGTGAGCCCCAAAAACCGTAAGCGAATCCAGAGACGAGGTCGCGATATACGGCTCCATACACGTCATTTCCAGTGTGCAAAGTGCCGCCGACGTAATACGGGCTGTTATTCCCATAGATTCCATTGGTTTCGTTGCTGCTGTTGCCGGCCAACGAACTGCCTTTGACATACACCTGCTGTAGGTGATTCGGTCCTTGGTCGGTCAAAGTGATCGACCCCGGCCCACCTGGATCGGCGGGATCATTCGCGACCGTGCCCGTGTAACGGTAAGTCTGGCCCATCGCTTGACCACGCACTACGAGCTGCTGGCCTTTTAACGACCCGACGTACGTGTCGAATCGTGGGTAGCCGCTGGGGTGAGCACCACTGACGATATTTGGCGACACCAATCGCAGGAAGTTGCCGTTGCCGTCCTTCCGGACGACTTTGCTGTAGTCCCCTCCCGCGGCGGCTACTCGCGTTTGTACGGCTTGCTGAATCTTGTCGGTATAGCAGCCGAACTTCTTTGACCCGATCACATTGCCGTTGGCGTCGCTGGCTTCGATATCCATGGGAATTCCGAGCATGTCGACTGCAGTCAGGTTTGCAACGCCGGGATATGTCAGCTCGACCGTGTCAAAACGCACGTCGGAAGTGTCAGGGCTCGGAAATGTAGTGGAAGCAATTGGTTTACCAAGCGACACCCAAACTCGCCCCGAGCTCAGTGCTTGGGTGGTGAATGTATTGCGCTGGGCCAATGGCACCTCTGTCGCACCTGTCCCGTTTCCGGTCGCATGCACGAAGATGTTGTCCTCGCTATAAGCCGGGTTGTTATTGACCACGGTGATCTTGAGGCCGCTTCCGGCTTGAGCAACGGCAGCCTGCGCTGGAGCCATGGTGCCCAACACTGTCGCAACTGCCAGTCCACCGACCAACGCCGAAAATCCTATTGAAGCGCCAACATGACGTTTCGAGTTGATCATTGTGGCTCCTCGGCGGGCAGGATGCTTCTAGAGTGCTGCTTTCGAATATACGGATATGTATAGGTTCGGCAACAAGCTCGAAGACTATTCGCCCGAAAGGCCCAATAGAAAAAGGGCCCTTCTGCACGCCTATCGTGGCCCAAGCGCCACCGAGTGCCGCAAATAGCGTGAACACGTGCGTATAGGGGTTCAGCAGAACTGCACGGTTAAGGCCCAATCGGTGCTGTCGAGCATGCGATTGAACCTTCGGTCGACTCGCTAACACAAGTCAGTCAGACTTCGACCATGTCTGCGCCCGAATCGTTAGGCAGGCGGCGATGGCTTTTACTTGTCGTACTGTCGCCGGGTGTCTTGATCAACTCTGTCGATAGGTCAACGGTCACCGTGGCCCTTGGCGACATTGCCAGCACACTTCATGCGTCGAACTCATATCTGCAATGGGTGTTGGACTCGTACAACTTGACGCTTGCTTCGCTTGTGCTGCTCGGTTCAGGTCTGGCGGACAGGTTCGGTCGCAAGAAGGTTTACCTCTCAGGCTTGCTCGCATACGCGGCCGGGTCCTTGGTGTGTGCGCTCTCGGGGACTGCGCAGCTACTCATCGTCGGACGAATCATCATGGGCGCGGGCGCGGCGGCAATCTTGCCGTCAGCGTTGGCACTCATCTCGGTAACTTTCGTCGGGTCTGCTCGCAAAACAGCGATTGCAACGTGGGGCACCGTAGCTGGCGTCGGATCGGCATTGGGTCCGATTCTCGGCGGTGTGCTTCTGGACAATTTCGAATGGCAGTCAATTTTCTGGCTCAATATTCCAGTCATCCTGGCTGCAGTCATTGGCACTGTGATTCTGGCTCGCGAATCGCGCAAGCCGGGCGATGTAAAGCTGGATGTTGTGGGCGCGGTGTTGTCAACGATCGGACTCGGCGCACTCGTGTACGCAGTCCTTGACGGCCCATCAAAAGGTTGGTCGAGTCCAGGGGTCGTCGTGGCATTTGTTATTGGAGTGGGTGGGCTTGCTGCGTTTATCTTCCACGAGCTACGAGCAGAGCATCCGATGTTTGACGTTCGGGTACTTCGCATCCCCCGCGTGCTCGTGGGAGCACTGTGCGTTTCGTGTGTCTACTTCATCTTGTACGCATTTCTGTATCTGATGCCGCAAACGCTTCAGTTTGTGCTCGGCCTGTCTCCGCTATTCGTCGGCCTGGCATTGCTACCACTAGGTCTGGTGTACATCGTGATGTCACAGTCAAGCCCCCACTTTCTACGACGGTTTGGGCTGCGGAACAGCTTGTGCCTTGGCCTTGTTGCGATGGCTGCGGGTGTGGTCGGAATCGCGATCGTCGTCCGTCACGGCTACCCATTGATTGCCTTGTTCTTGGTCATCCTTGCGTTTGGGCTCGGCCTCGTCATGACGCCGGCAACGATTGTGGTGATGGATTCGCTACCCGACGACCAAGCTGGTGATGGTGCCGCGGTAAACCAGATTGGTCGACAGCTGGGCGGGGTGATCGGGGTGACAATCATCGGATCAATTGTTTCAACCGTCTACATCGCAAGCCTCACTGGAATACAGGGTGTTGCCCCTCATCAGTTTGGCCTGATCCGACGGTCGTTAAGCGAAGCCGAGAATTTGGCGTCACACTTGCCTGGTTCCGCTGCAGAGGCAGTTCGTTCCGCTTCGGCCAACGCTTATCAAATCGCCGCCAATGTTGGATTGTTCACCATGGCGCTGGTGTGCCTGGTGCTTGCCGTAGCAGCTGCAGTTGTTTTGCGACGTGGCAATGAGACTTCGAGTGACATGGGAAAGCCGCAGTAGGAAAAGAACTGACCAATTGTTTGCTACCCGAGTGAATCCAATTTGGTCTTGATTGCGTTTGCCATTTGGGTTTTGCCTGCGTCAGTGAGACGAGGGCTGGGTGACGTCGAATCGCAGTTGTGCGTATACGTGCACAGCGCGACAACCGCCACAGGAACGATCTGCCCGCTGTAGGGAGCGACGTTAGTGAACGGTGTGAACGACGAGAAAGCGTTACCGACGTCAGCCGAACCGTTTGCTCCAGCTGCAGTGAATTTTCCGTCGAGCCAGGTGTTGATGTTCCTTATGTTGGTCTGACTCGACTGAGCAGACGAAATGCCACTTGAACCGTTGAACCATTGAGCCAGGAAAGGATCCATGAAGTTCTGTCCGACAATCTTGGAGTTGGGCCCGGTCGCGGCTCGTAATTGCTGAACGATTGACGTGACGTTCGTGCCGGAATTGCCTGCAGTGTCGAGCCCGCCGATGCTGATCGTCACATAGTCGACTAACCCGGGATGAGCATTGATGAATGCCAACGCAGCACTGAGTTGGTTCGAATAGCCCTCCATTTGAGTCCGGTGGTCTGGGCTCAAAGATTGCAGGCAGTTCTGCCAACGTGCGCCACCTGCAATGAAGCTGTCGCTGGTTTCGCCTGAACATGACAGCTGCACTAGAGCCAGCGGGTGATCTGTGTGCGCCAACATCGGTAGCAGCGCTGGGGCCGAGTCGCTGGATAGACCGTCGCCGAGTGCCACGTAGAAATGAGTGGCCTGTGGAGTGAAGGCAGCAGATGTTGCAAAGCTGCCGGTGCCCAATTGGTTGATTGCCGCAACCCGAGCCAGGTAACCGTGCGCATTTGTCAGGCCGGTGATGGTTGCATCAGTACTGGACGCAGTCAGTGCCACGGAGGTGGTCGCATTCACCCATGATGCGGAGCTCGCTGAACACCCGGAATCGACAGGGCACACCTGGACAGCCCAGCCGGTGATCGGCGCCGCGCCATCAAACGTTGGCAGCGCCCACTGGAGGTGCGCCGATGCATCGGCAATCGAGTCCGTCAAAGACGTGGGAGCGTCTGGCGCACTACCAGCAACAGTCACATTGCTCGCGGTGCTTGCCCCAGTGCCATTGGCGTTGACTGCGGCAACTCGGAAGCGATAGCCGATCCCCGGCGTCAAACCGACAAGGGTCGCAGAGTTGTCGTTTCGGGTTAGCGGAGCCGGTGTTTGTGCTGCAATCCAATCGCTAGAATCAGCTGCGCAATTGCGATCAGCCGCGCAGACTTGCACAGTCCACGACGTGATTGGCGACCCGCCATCAAGGCCCTTAGTCCACGACACCGATAGCGAGTGATCAGCGGTTGCGGCCAATAGGCCGGTTGGCGCACCCGGAACAGTACTTGGCGTGACAGTGGCCGAAGTGTCTGTCCAGGCCCCAGCGTCAATGGCGTTCACTTGACGCACGCGGAACCAATAGGCCGTCCCGTTGTCGAGGTTCGTGATCGTGGCCGAATTGCCATCTTGCTGATTGA
>JAHEXM010000187.1 GCA_023252115.1 Micrococcales bacterium
GTCGACAACTACGGACCGGAAATAACCATTGGTGGTGGTTCGTTCTCGGGCAAGGACTACACCAAGGTGGACCGCTCGGCTGCATATATGGCACGCAAAATTGCTGTAGACCGTGTACGCAAGGGCGCCCACGAAGTGTTCGTAAAGCTTGCATACGCTATCGGCAAAGCAGAGCCCGTGATGGCAGTGGCCGTGGTGGATGGTAAAGAGGAAGAGGTGACTGGTTACGACCTCACACCAAAGGGAATAAAAGATGCGCTCAAGCTCGAAGACGTGACGTTTGCCGAGACGGCAACCTGGGGCCACTTTGGCCGCGGCTTCTCTTGGGACAAATAAAGAAATAAAAACAAAAACACCCGCCGGCGCAACGCCGGCGGGTGTTTTCTGTTTGTGCCTAGTGCGTGTGTGCGTGATCGTGGCGAGAAAACAACTCTCCCCACTTGAGCTTTGCTACTGCAAAGAGATACACGATCTCAAGAATGCTTGCGGTGTTGACCACCAGAAGAATCACAAACCACCACGGCTCCCCACGGCGTGCTGCGTGCCACAGTGCAAGGCCCTTCCACACCAAAGACCACACAGCGAACAAAATAATCCACGGTGCCAAGACCGCGATCCAAAGCGGCAAAATATTTGTTGCCCACTGTGCCCCGCTCATGTGCCCAACATTAGAATAATTCCCCATCATCCCCCACCCTTGGTTATACATACTACTAGTATACCTCTTCGTCTGATAAAAAAGACACTTGGGTACCACTCGGTCTTCGATTGCCTTTTGGTAGTTATTTAGTAGTATCGAAGGCAGATCGTAGTACAGATCTGATAGAGCATCATCAACCCGCACCGACAACGAAAGGAGTCACTGTGCAAAACAAACCTTCCGAATACGCCGCCATCGGCGGTGTGGACCCACGACTCATCACGCCGTTCAAGCGAGCAATGGGTGAGGTCGCCCGGCGTACGGCGCACCTCTCTTTGGAGCGAGGAGTACGCGTCATCAATGTCCATCACAGCCATGGCGGAATCTTCGAGTACACCGGAACACAGCGACACCGGTTTTGCAAGACCCTCGAGGGGGCCGGCAACAAGCCCGCGATTGCCGAGTGGATGTACCAAAACGACGGCACTGGCAGGACCCACCTCGACAAATGTGTAATGGACATGGCGCGCATGGGCAGCAACGACTGCATCGCACATGGCGCAATGCCTGCCGTGTTCGAGGACTTGGTTGCCGCGCCCGACAGCGAGTGGTTCGCTGACGAAAGACGTGCCGCAGACTTCGTGAAGGGGATGGTTGCGGCCTGTGAGTCGGCGAAAATGTCCGTCATCGGTGGCGAATCAGCGGCGATGAAGTACGTTGTCAACGCGCGCCCACCCATGCCTGCTGCACCCGAGCTCAACGGCGCCGTCAGTGGCATTATCGTGCCCATCAGCCAGATGGTCGACAGTATCCGCGTGCAGCCCGGGGACAGCATACTCGGGATCGGCTCTTCGGGCATGCATTCGAACGGGTCGGGGTTGGTGATCGGCAGAGCAATCAAGTTGCCAGACGTCTTCCTGACAAAGCTGCCCAGTGGCATGACGCTCGGCGACTCGGTGCTCATACCCACCCTGTGCTACGCGTCCTTTGTCGAGGAGCTGCTCGACCAGGAAGCGGATGTGCATGGGCTACTGCCTGGCACAGGTGGCGGGGTTGCGAAACTTGCGAGCGATCCCCGCCCCTACAACTACCGGATCCACACCTGGTGGAAGGACGAAGAGCTCCCGGAGCTCTTCCGCTACTTCCGCCATGTCCTGGGTGTGTCAATCGAAGATTGCTTGACCACCTTCAACTGGTTGGGAGGCTACTACGTCTTCGTTGCCAAGGGTAATGAGGATGTCGTCCTGAAGGCGGCGGCGAAGACGGGCCACAAAGCCATGGTGGTTGGCATAGTCGAAGAAGGCGACCGCAAGGTCATCTTCGGCCCCGAGGGCGACCTCGTGCTCGACGCCCCTGACGATTGAAGTTCTGTGCCCCAAACTCTCCGCTGGACGCGCAAGCGCCGGCGGTTTTTTCTTTTAAAACGCATACTTGCAATTGCACTATTTGCGCCTAGTATTGTTGTTGGAGCACCTTACAAAGTGCGCCAGTTTTTTGTCAACCGTGTTAGTTTCTTCAACAAGCAAAACCTGAAAGGTATGCACCATGTTCAACCTCTATCGCCGTATCAGCGCCGACCAGGAGATCCACTTCTGTATCGGAGCGAGACCGCAGTGGTCACCGACGGCTCATGAAGTCGAGGTACTGACCATGCTGGCCACTGGCACTGGCAGCATTAACGACGTCCGGGACAAGCCGTTCTTTGCGGACTCGAACGTTGTCGCAATCGGACCGCGGCTGTCGTTCGCGACACCACGGTCTTCCAACGCCGTACATGTCTGCCATGCGGCGGGCTTGCCCGACGTGACGCGCATCGAGCAAATCACACGCTACCTCCGCGGATACGTATCAACGGAGCAACTGCTCGCCCGCCATCGTGACATGATGACGCAAGAGCACTACTCATTCGGGATCGAAAGCTTCGACACCGGCATTCTGCCGGAACCTGTCGAGGTGATTGACCTCCTGGGACAAGGCATGCCCGCGCTCGAGGACTACAACGAGAAGCACGGCCTAGGCATGGACCAAAGCGACCTGAAACGCAACTACGACCTCTTCGTCAAAGATTTGCGACGCAACCCTACCGACGTCGAGCTGTTCCAGATCGCGCAAGGAACCAGCGAGCATTGCCGGCACTGGGTACTCAAGGGCCGGATGGTCTTCGACGACGTTGCCATGGAGCGAACTTTCTTCGAGCTGATTCAGGCACCCCTGAAGAATCTCGGCGAGAACAACCGCACCCTGGTTGCGTTCCGCGACAACGCCGGCGCCATGAGGGGCTTCAGCACCAAAATGCTGCTGCCCGTCGTGCCCGGACAACCCTCCGCAATGGAATACCGCGACAAGTTGGTCCACCTCACCTGCACGGCGGAAACCCACAACCATCCGACGGCTGTTTCACCCGCCCCCGGTGCCGCAACCGGCATCGGCGGACGGCAACGCGACAGCCAGGCACTTGGGCGCGGAAGTTCACTGGGTATCGCCTTGGCAGGCTACTTCGTCGGCAACCTTTTCATCCCCGGATACACCATTCCGGGTGAAGTGGTAGGCCGCGGCAAGCTCTCCAAGTATGCCCAACCGCTCGACATCTTGATCGGGGCGATCCGTGGCGACTCTGCCTACGGCAACCAGCGTGGCGAACCCACGACTGGCGGCTTCTGCAGAAGCTTCGGCCAGATAGTGGACGGGCAATGGCGGGAGCCACGCAAACCGATCCTCTTCACTGCTGGCGTTGGGACCGTCTTTGACGAACACGTCGCCAAGAGACAACCCGAAGTCGGCATGCTGGTCGTTCGCATCGGCGGACCCGCTTACCGTGTCGGGGTCGGCGGTGGTAGCGCCTCAAGTATGTCCCAAGGACAGAACGCAGAGGCGCTGGACTTCAAGTCCGTGCAACGCGGAGACCCCGAGATGGCAAACCGAGTTGGCCGCGCTATTCAGAAGTGCGTAGAAATGGGGCTTCAGAACCCCATCCAAAGCATCCACGACCAAGGTGCGGCCGGCGTAAGCAACGTCGTCACCGAACTGATCGAACCACTGGGCGCGCGGATCAACATCCGCAGGATTACGCTCGGCGATCAGACCATGTCGGTCTTGGAGATCTGGGTCGCGGAATACCAAGAGGGCTTCGCGGTCTTGATATACGCAGAAAGCCTGCAGGTGTTCCAGGGTGTGTGCGAGAGCGAACGGGTGAACTGCGAGGTGCTGGGGACTATCGACGGCAACGGCAAGATCGTTGTCGAAGACCCAGACCAAGGGCAGACGTTCGTCGACCTCAACCTGGGCCAGATCCTCACCGATCTCGGGCAAAAAACCTTCACGAGCACTCGCAAGGCCATGGCGCTTAAGGCGCTTGACCTACCGAAAGTCTCGGCCGCCGATGCCATCAAGGGCGTGTTCGCACAGCTGTCTGTTGGCTCCAAGGAGTTCAAGGTCAGCCACTGCGACGGCACCGTCGGTGGGTTAGTGGCGCAGCAGCAACGCCAAGGGATCGCCATGATCCCGATAGGCGATGTGAGCGTCAAGGCGTTGAGCTTCGAGGGGTACGCGGGCGAGGCTGCAAGCCTTGGCGAGCAGCCGGTGAAGATGCTCATCAGCCCTAAAGCCGGCGCTCGTATGGCGATTGGAGAAGCGCTCACCAACATGTGCGGGGTTCTGATCTCCGACCTTGGCGATATCCGCGACCGCACCAACGAAATGTGGGCAGCGAAGATGCCACACGAGCTCCCACGCATGTACGACGCGGTGACTGCCGCTTCCGACTTCATGATCGCGCTTGGCATCGCCGCCGACGGCGGCAAGGACAGCCTGTCGATGTCAATGAAAATCGGAGACGAGACGGCAATAGCCCCAGGAAGTCTGGTGATCACGGCGTACGCGCCGGTCCCCGACATCCGAAGGGTGGTCACACCGGACATCAAGAGGCCGGGCGTCAGCGATCTGTATTTGGTTGACCTGGGGTTAGGGCGCAACCGCCTCGGCGGTTCTGCTTTGGCCCAGTCGCTCAACCAGCTGGGCAACGAGTGCCCAGATATCGACCCGGAGCTTCTCAAGTGCG